>JAUWWP010000531.1 GCA_030616835.1 Deltaproteobacteria bacterium
ACCTGTTTTGCATTGTATTCCTTTCCTCGCCACTTACCCTCAAAAGTAAAATTGTGTCGAAATCCTGTTCTTCCAAATTTTACCGGAAATTCTTCTCCTTGCTCAATATTTTTTATTACATCTTCCTCTGTTACGCCTCGTTCTTTCATTAGCATGTGGATAAATTCGTACAGCCATTCTATGATTTTCCCCTTCGAGGTTTCGATCAATCTCCTGATGCCATCTTAATCTATGAGCCGGAAATGTTTGATGTCCTTCATACTTCCCGTTCTCTTTTCCGCGAAGACCGGTTCAACCCGGGCTCCGATCCGCACCCTGGACTCATCATCGTATTCAATGTAGTGGGAGATAGCGTTATCGGCCCCATCGAGCTGTATGATTCCCGAGGCATAGGGAACGGCTTTGGTTGCTCCCGTCTCCGGGTCCACAAAGGAAAACCTCACGATCGTAAAGCTCCTGATCACCCCCTGCGGACCCACCTTGACCGGTTCAGTCATCTTGCAAAAACAGGGGCCGCATACCTCCTTCGGGGGCGCATAGACCTTCTGGCACTTGGGGCAGCGAACCCCGACAAATTTCTGGCTATCCCGGATCTCCGTGAGAAACCGGCTTCGATATCGGCCGGCGGAATAACGAAAGGGCTGCTCGGCATCAATCGAAGAGTGAATGGTAAGAAGCTCTTTTTCTTCCTTTTTCTTTTCTTTTTGCACCTTCTTTCCTCCTTAATCCGGCTTCGTGCTCCCGAAGGCGATCATGTCCGTCCAGAAGCACCCCCCGAACCCGGTGGCCACGCCGAGTTTAACATCCGGTACCTGCTTTGCCCCGGCCTTGCCCTGGATCTGAAGGGCAGTCTCGGCGCAGCGGATGAGCCCGGTGGCCCCAATGGGGTTCGTCGCTATCACCCCTCCCGATGGATTGATGGGGAGTTCGCCGCCCATATCGGTCACCCCATCCTCCAAAAGCCTGGGACCCTCGCCTTTCGGGCAGAGCCCCATATCCTCGATCCAGATCATCCCGGCCCAGGAATATGGTTGGTACAACTCGATGACATCCACCTCTTTCAAGGGCTCCCGAACATTAAGCTTCTGCCACAGCTCCCGACTCGCGTCCACCATGGAGCGCAGGCTGGTTACATCCACGATATCCGTGAAATCTGAGTATGTATGCCGGTTGGCCGTAGCCAGGACCCAGGCAGGTTTAGGCGTGATCTTTTCCGCGACATCTTCATTCGCAAAGATCACGGCACAGGCCCCGTCGGTTCGGGGACACAGGTCGAGGAGCCTCAGGGGATCGGACAGCAGCGGGGAATTCAGGACATCCTCAATGGTGATCTCCTGACGCAGGTGGGCATAGGGATTGTTGCAGGCATGGCGGCGATCCCGGACCGAGGCCCGGGCCGCGTCCTTCGGGGTGGCACCGTAACGGTTCATGTAAGCCTGGGCCTCGAGCGCCAGGCCAGCCACCGCCCCCGCGAATACCGCCCGGTCTATAATCGGGTCCGAGCAGGTGATGATGGCGCCGGTGGTATCCGACTCCGAGTTTTTCTCCCATCCGATCACCAGGAGCCTCTCGAACATCCCCGAGGCCACCAGGTGATAACCGGAAATGCCCAGGGTGGTCCCCGTTGTCCCCCCGGTGGTCAGTTTAATGGTTGGCTTCATGTATCCGCCGGAGCCATCAATGCTCCAGCAGTCCACCTACTTGATCCCCTCGAAGTGATCCATGTGTCCGATCACCACGCCGTCGATATCGTTGATGGTCAGTTCGGCATCGGCGAGGGCGAGGGTCACGGCCTCGTTAATGAGTTCCTGCCCGTTAACATCCCTTCGAATCGACCGGTGATGGGTTTGTCCTGATCCGACTATGGCAGCTCTCTTTCCCATAAAGTTTCCTCCCTATCTCAATCGTGCCCGAGAACCCAGACACAGTGAGATTG
>JAUWWP010000343.1 GCA_030616835.1 Deltaproteobacteria bacterium
TAATTCGTGAGATTCGTGGTTTAATCTGCCTTTTGATTTTTAATTTTTGATATTAAAGTGACCTGCCCTGGGCCTGTTGAAGGGAATGATTAAGAGCTACCGGGCACAGCGGAATCCAACGAAGTTGAAGTATTTGTTCGGAAAATATCCACTGCGATCGCTTGCGCGCTGGCGAAAAGGGGGGTGGTTCCAGGCACCGCCGCGCAAAACGCGATACCTACCTGAATCTGAACCTTTAGGATTACGGTCTGGGGATCTGCTGTAATAATCTTTATCATACCAATCCATCCCCCATTCCCAGACATTACCCGCCATATCCATTACCCCATACGGAGAGGCACCTTTTGGCTTGCTCCCTACCGGCCAGGTCCGGTCCATTCTACACCCCGCTCCTCCATCATTCATTACCGCATAGCTACAAGTTGCCTTTGCGTCTCCCCAGGGATACTCCCGCCCATCGGTTCCCCGCGCCGCCTTTTCCCATTCGGCCTCGGTAGGCAGCCTCTTCCCTGCCCACCGGCAATATGTGTAAGCGTCATACCAGGTAACGCAATTTATCGGGTGGTTCTCCCTCCCTGATTCGCCAAAGTTGCAGTTTTTTCCCGTGCCAGGCCTCTTGCAGACACCGGCCTTAATGCAGGCTGCGTATTCATCGACGGCAACCTCATACTTGTCTATGTAAAAAGCGGAGAGATATACCTTATGCACCGGCTTCTCCGCATCCCTATAGTTACCCCCCATCGTGAACTCCCCTTCGGGGATATAGACCATCCCTTCTTTTCCGGCCAACACCTTATCCTCTACCTTTACCTCTTCCCTAATCTCCTCCCTCCCTTTTGTCCTAAAATATAGATAGCCGGCAATACCCAGCAAGCATATCAGGACAACTATCGCCGCAATCAAAGGTTTCCTTCCGGGTCGGATAAATCCAACCCCTACTTTGGGCTTCGCAGGTCTCATTTCGGGTCGGATGAATCCGACCCCTACATCTTTTTTGACCAAGGCTTCCTTTATTTCGGTCGCCGATTGGAACCTTGCATCAGGATCTTTCTCCAGGCATTTAAGGGTTATTGAGTTGAGCCATTGGGGGATATCAGGAATAGGCTCGGGCATCTCGTTTAATATCTGGTACTCTACTGCTCCGGTCTCAAAAGGTGGATGGCCAGAGAGCATCTCGTATAGGGTTACTCCGAAGGCATAGATATCCGTCCGGGCATCGGCAGGCCTCCCCCGAATTTGCTCCGGAGCCATATAAAGAAGGGTGCCGGAGGTGTCAGGGGCTACTCGGGAGTAGCGGATCAATATGTCCTTTAACACTTGGTCAATGCCAGGGTCAGCAATCTTTACTTTTCCTTCTCGGGATAGAAGGAGATTTCCCGGCTTCAAATCCCGGTGTATGATGTTTTGGGAATGGGCGTAAGCGAGAGCTTCCAGTATTTGTAAGGAAATATCTAGGGCTTCTTCCACTGAAAGCTTTTCCCTCTCAGCAATATGGGTAGCGAGATTCTCCCCCTCTACCCACTCCATTACCAGAAATACCTCTTCCCCGTATTCCTCGTAGTTGTGGAGCTTCACAATATTGGGGTGAGTCAGATTAATGGCTGTCTGAGTCCCTTGTTTCAATGCCTTTGCTGCCAGTGGGTTCCGGGCCAACTCTCCGGGGATCATCTTTATTGCTACTAACTGTTCCAGCCTGGTGTCGAATGCCTTATAAACTACTTCCATCCCCCCTCTGCCAATCTCACTTTCTACCCGGTAGCGGTTGGCAATCAACCTGCCTTCTACTAACTCTTTTTGCAATTCCGGGGAAACCGTTTCCGCTGCCCTCTTCTGCCCGCAGAATGGGCAGTAAAGAGAGGCAGCCGGAACCTCTTCTCCGCATTTATCACAGTAAACCGGCATGGTTAAACTACCTTAAACAAATCCTAAATCCCAAATTCTAAACCCTAAACAAATTCAAAATTCCAATATCAAATGTTTAAAACCTTGTCCTGAGTCCCTCGGTCTCGCTCGGGAAAAGGATGGGGGAGTGGTCCAGGCTATACTGTCACTTCTTTATAATCCGCGAAAGATTCGGGCGGGGTTAAAGGCTGGCCGTCGGCGATCATTCCTTCGATGTGCAGATCAATTGCATCGCGGATGTTCTTTTCCACTTCTTCTTTCGTCCGCCCGGTAGCGACGCATCCTGGCAGGTCGGGCAGATAAGCGGAGTAGCCGGTTTCAGTTTTTTCGAACACGATTAAATATTTCATTAAAGTCGCGCTGATTTATATCGTGGCTAAAATTTCCCATGTCAAGGGTGACCCCATTTCCTCGCCTGGAATTCAGGTTGTCTGAACACGACTCTCGGGTGAAACAATCTCTTCAAAAGAGATGTCTTTCCTCTCGAGAGCCATAAGCACCCTCAACATGTGCAACTCGAACATCATTTCATCGTCAGGAAAATCGCTCCGAACAAGACTGCGAATTTGATTTAGTTTTTCAGTGGGCAGATTAATTTTTTTTGCTAACGACTCGTAATCAAAAAGCATTGTTGAATTCCTCCATTCTATACTTCAGGTGGCGAAACTATTTCTATTGCCTCTTGCTCACTTAAAATCCTATCTCTAAGGAGGGGATGTAAAGAGTTGAATGTTAAAACATCTACCTTCCTTCCTAACACTTCCTCAAGCTCTATCTTAAGTCCGGCAAGGTCAAGGAGGCTTTTCTCACCTTTAAACTCAACCAGTAGGTCTATATTGCTTTCTTCTCTTGCTTCATTTCTAACGACAGAACCAAAAAAAGAAGCCCTGCTAACATCGCATTTTCTTAGCACAGGCAAGATTTTTCCTTTGATTTCTTCAATCTCCATTTTATCTTTTCCCTTCATCCATCAAATCCATTGAGTTCAAATAAGCAATAATGTTCTCCTCAATTTATTGTATTATCCTATCATACTCCTTTTCCCTAATTTACATTATTTGGTCTGGAGTTTCCTTAAAATTTTCTTTAAAGTTCCATATACTGGATAGCCGGAGCTTTCGAGCCCCGCTATTTTGAGTTTATTCAAATCCTCTTGGCGGGGCTGGAAAGCCCCGCCTATCCACTGTTAGAACAATGGATGGCGGAGCGGGTGGTTTCCGTCTTACTTGACCCGAAGGATACGCAACAACACAGCCAGTTAAGAAAAGACTACCGACGATCACACTCGTCACGAATTATCCCGCATACATGCGGGATTAAAGCCTACTTCGCCATAGTGGCTACGAAGGCTGAATCCAAATGTCAATAGAAAGGGTTCAAGGATTCGCCCGTTCTCCGTAGTGGAACTACTACGAAGGATTCAAGTCCCTGCTACTAAATCCCGTGATGATGCGTAACCCCGTAAAGAAGTTTTATACGAGGCGTAGCATCGTTCTACGGGACCCTGCTATTCCTTGCCAAGTCCTGAGCTTGTCGAAGGGCTACTCCCTGCTATTCCCTTCCGCCGTAGCTAAGCCTACTTCGCAAAGCTACAAAGGCCAGGAGCTATGGCGGACAGGGCTACTCCCTGAATTTGTCATTTGAACTTTGGGTTTCATTTGAACTTTGAGCTTTGTCATTTGACATTAACTAATATTATTCTCCTCTCATTTCCAGCTCGGTCTGCTGGA
>JAUWWP010000340.1 GCA_030616835.1 Deltaproteobacteria bacterium
AAAAAGTCCTGATCGTCCAGCACCTTGAGAACGTCTTCAAAAGGCAGGATCCCCCGGGTGTCATCAATGGTTTTTTCTATCGGTAAGGTTCTGACCCCTCTGGTATGGCAATGCGCAAATATCTCAATATGCGGGCCGAAGGTCTTGTTAAATAAAGGCGCCATAACATAGTGCTCCGAGTTTCTTCCTCCTGACCAGTAGACCGATCTGAAGAAAACCAAAAAGGGGTCGCACAGTCTATAGCGGTTCGCGCCATGATTAAAAATCTTCCAGACCACGCCCTTTTTTGCCAGTGCATCCAATCGGGGTCCCAATTCTTCAGGGGTCATTTTCTTCAAATTAGCCAACTCTTCGAGAGTCATGTATTGAAAAGGTATGTTTGTCAGCAAGGCCGCATCTTCAGGGGTATAACGGGCCTTGACTAAAACCAAATAATCATCTGAGGGGGGGAAGCTGGGTAGTGCGGTTCCTAACCATTTAAAGAATTCTTCATATACTTTTTCCTCAGTCATCTACTCCTCCTTTGCTCGTAGTTAGGAACATAATCCCCACCTTGGGAAAATAGGGATAGCGCCCGTTTTATCTTCAATTCAATCTGCAACATCATTTGCTCATTTGTCAAGATTAAAGATTCATCCCCCATTACCTTGATTGATCTTGCCTGGAATTGGAGGGCTCCCTTTCGGCGCCTCTTTTGTCCAGCTCGGCCCTGATCTGGGCGTGGATTTCGGGCGTGATGGGGAAGAGCTGGAATACGAGGATAGCCGCCACATAGCAGACCCCGGGCAGGAGGCAGTAGAGAAATTTCATCCCCCAGATAACTGACTCCGTCTGCGGCACATTGGGCACATATCCGATCAGTTCCAGGCCGCCCATACCGATGAAAAGCGCAAGCCCAATAGCGCTTTTCTCTGCAAAGGTCAGAAGGCCGAAGAAGGCTCCTTCCCGCCGTCGGCCGGTTTTTAGCTCGTCGGAGTCAATGACATCAGCAGTGAGGGATGGCCCGATGGAGGTAGCACACCCGTAACCCGTGCCGGCGATGACGGCCAGTATGAGCCACCGAACCCAGGTGCCTTCATGGTATGTAATTGAAAGGAAAAATGCCACGGCAGCAACCGACATACCTATAGTCCATGTTTTATTCTTGCCTATCCTCTTGGCCAGCTTCACCCAAAGGTAGATGGAGGCCGCCGCCCCACCGATGTAGCTCAATATCACTCCACTCACCACCTGGGGCTTACCAATAACATACTTGGCCATGTAAATGGTCAGCGGGGCCAGGAAGCTACTCCCAGTGATGGTGAGAACCCAAACAATCAAAATTATCACAAAGGCACGGTTTCTGAAGGTGATCCCAACGCCTTCAAAAAAGGGGATTGGCTCACGCCTCTGAAACTCAGGATTCTCTCTGGTGCCTCTGAAGCTGATAAGAATCAGGAACATCGTAAGGAGGCCGCAGACTCCTGCCAGCAGCGAGTAAGTGCTTATATCATCACCCGCATGCTGGCTGAAATAAGCGAATGCAATCGTGCCAACAACCGCTCCGATAAAACCAGATACCTGGCGGGCACCGAAAATGCGCGTTCGCTCATGGTAGTCCATGCTGAGCTCTGCACCAAGGGCGGAGTAAGGGATGAAGAAGATCGTCCAGAAGGCGTAAAGCATGAGGTAAAGGACAAGGAGTTGAACAAAGAGACCTTTCGGAGAAAGCGAAGGGATAGGTGACCAGATAAGGTAAAATATCAGGGCGAGCGGAGGGGCACTCAAGAGAAAGTAGGGCCGTCTCCTCCCCCACCGTGTCTTTGTTCGGTCGGAGATGTATCCCATTACGGGATCGGTCACGGCGTCCCATATCCTGCCAACCAAAAAAACCACGCTCAAGAGACCCGCCCCTACGAACAGAACATCAGTGTAAAAATTTGGCAAAAACGCCGTCATGCCTACCATTATAATGCCCATCCCGAACATCGGAGCGGCATAGCTCATGATCTCAGCCGCCGTCAATCGATCATCATTCATCATAAACTCCAGGTTAGCAAATTAATTGATAACATTGCAAACCTGCGGCAAGCAAGCTTTGAAAAAAGTTCCTGAGACACTGCTCTTAACGAGCAAAGGAAGCGTTAAGTTTAACGTGGAGGCCTGAGGCTTAAATAAGTCAATTTTTCAACAACGTCCCCAACTTTCCCCAGCGCCCGTTTTATCTTCAATTCAATCTGCGGCATCATTTGCTCATTTGTCAAGTTCAAAGATTCGCCCCCCGATCTCTCTTCTTTTCCCCCTCCAAATATTTAATATATTCTAAACAGATTTGCAGCACCTGACCTAAGGCTTCTTTATCAACCACTTTTGGTGTGTCATATCTTGTATGATAAAAGTGAGGAGGCTTCTCTTTTAAATTAAGGGCCATAACTGTAGTGGCAGACAACCCCTTCTTACTAAAATGAGCGGCATCTGAACCTCCAATATGAATGTTTCCTAATTTAAACTTTATTTTTAATTCATTAGCGATAACACTAAGACGATTAATAAGTTCTTTATCGTGCTTAACGCCCAATAAAACCTCATTGTTTACCAACACGACTTTATCTTTCGGACCTACACTATCAATATTGACAGTTATCGTTTTGTTTTTCTTTAACTCATCATAATGCTTTTTAACATATCGTTTCGACCCCCGGAGACCTGCTTCTTCACATCCGAATGAGATAAAATCGATTTTTGTATGTTCAGGATAAATACCTTCATTTCCTCGATTTTCCGACAAGAACTTACCAATTCCCAGTAATATGGCAACTCCCGATAAGTTGTCCCACGCGCCTAAGACAACATTAGAACTGAGGAAAAATAGAAAAAGGGTTGCAATTGGCAAAAAGCATAGCAAAACTACTCCTGCCCAGAAAAAATATGCTGTTATCTCAATCGGTAAAAAGAAGAAAATAAATTTTAAAATTACATTTATAAAAGTAAGAAAAACAGCAAAAAACCCAAGGAAAACAGCTATCCCACCAAAAGCCTTTAAATAATAGAATAAATTAAACTCGTATGCTGAATCATGATGTGCAGAAAAGATTACTGTGTGTTTGATTTCGCTTTTAGGCTTCAATGATCCGATTACATTATATGATTTCTTTTTTGGAAATAAAACATCAACAAACTCCCGCTGTCTCATAACCTCTGAGACAAAATAAATGGCCGAAAAAGTAATAAGGATTAAAGCAATTGCTAAAAATATTAAACTAAATATTTGGTCTATTTGTAAATGTCCTCGATCTATCAAAAGAGAAAGCCAATATAGCACAATTGAAACAATAGCCATTAGAGCGCCATATCTGATAAAACCTAAAAATGCCTTTGGATGTAATGTAAATTCTTCTTGAACCGTCTCATCGCAAAATTCCTTAAAAATCTCTTCGATCTTGTCACCGGCATTTTTTTCTTGTTCAGAGGCAGATATTCGCGGTCCTATCTCATTGCATATATCTTTAATAAATTTATGCATATATTCTTTTAAATCTTTATTTATCACTCTCAGTTACCTCTTTCATTTACAAATATCTGCACCCGGGTTAGGAAAAACTATAAAGTCATAGGTTGCCGGCTCCAAAATAACATAAGCTTGACTTGTCTTTTCA
>JAUWWP010000170.1 GCA_030616835.1 Deltaproteobacteria bacterium
CCAACATCAAAGGGGAAGTAGCCCCGCCCCCAAGGCCAACCGATCTCACCCTGGACGAGATCATAAAGCAACACATCGTCCAGGTGCTCAGGGAAAACAACTGGAACGTCCAGCGATCGGCCAAGGTTCTGGACATTGACAGGATCACACTATATAGAAGAATGGAAAAGCTGAACATTAAGCGTGAGCGCTAAATTCTGCGTAAATAAATGCAACATTGTATTGCATTTTGCATCATATTGCATAACTACTTGAATTTAAAAGATTTTCATACATTAACCCCAAAACTTGTGTTGCATTCTGCAACATAAACCTCCTCCCGCAGTTAAACAACCACACCAATCCGAAAAATAATTTAAAAATCTTTCCTCCTTGTATCTGTTAGGTCATAAACCTGCATTATGCCTGTTATACAGGGCGGGTCGCTGACCTACCCTTAGGCTATTGTGCAGCGGGTGCAGAGGTTTATGGTCTGAGATGGCACGGAGTGTGCAGAATCATTTGTCGGGAGGTGAAAACAATGAGCTGTCCATTTTTCGAGGAAATGAAAATTGGTTACTGCAAGGCATACCCGATGAAGAAGATGATCCCTCTAAAAAGCATGGAGGCGACAGGCCCCTGCTTTGAGGAGAAGCCTTCGGACTGCGCCATCTATATGGACTGTCCTGCTGGGGCAAGTATTGCCGAGAAGGAGCCGGTGGTAGAAACGCTGCCAACCCCTGCCGGGGAGTGCGTATGGATGCACCAGGAGGTTCTCTCCTTTCGCCTTTGCACCCTCAACTACGAATGCGATCGGTGTCAGTTCGAGCAGATGATCCAGGACAGAGGAGAGTGTTACGCCGAGTCCCCCGAGATTGTCAAGGCCATTGAGAAGTTAAAGAAGATGCCGGGGTCAACGCGCAAGTGCAAATACATGCTTTTGGGAAAGGTCTCCACCGAGCCATGCTACCAAAACTACGAGTGCCACCGCTGCCCTACTTACCAGCGAATAAAGGAAAATATCATTGAGACCTCCCAAAGCAGCAAGGAAGAGGAAGGAAACCATCCCAAAGCTTAAGATTGAGGATTTAGGGAAAGATCTTCATGGAATATGCCCTGGTTTTTGGGAGCGAGATGACACATTGACCTCGAACAAAGGAAGGAGCCCAAAAAATGGAATCTTTTGAGCTTGAACAGATCATCGATAAGTATCGCTATGATGAGTCGGCCCTGATAGGGATACTCCAGGACATTCAGCAAAGGGAAAACTACCTCCCCCAGGATACCCTCAGGGAGCTGGCCAGGCAAATGGGAGTTCCCCTTTCCCAGGTTTTTGGCCTGGCAACCTTCTACGGGGCCTTCAGTCTCAAACCCCGAGGAAAGCACCTGATCACCGTATGCCTCGGAACCGCATGCCATGTGCGTGGGTCAGGGAGGGTGGTCAACCGGCTGGAAAGCCAACTGGGAGTTCAGGTCGGAGAAACTACCAAGGATAAGCAGTTCACCCTCCAGACCGTTAATTGCCTGGGATCATGTGCATTGGGGCCGATAGTGGTGGTAGATGGTGTGTATCATGGTCAAATGACACCAAAGAAGGTTCGAGCATTGTTGAAATAATTTTTGTAAGGAGATGAGGTTAAAAAATGCTAAAACGATTGAAAAGTCCGGCTGAACTCTCTGAACTAAGGGAGTCGATAATTCAATCACGCGACCCGAAGAAACCCTGTATAACCATATGCGGAGGTACGGGGTGTGGCGCAAGTGGGTGTGAGAGCGTTACTAAGACATTCTCCGAGCAGGTCGATGGTCTGGGAGTTCAGCAAAGGGTTGATATCCGCAGAACCGGCTGCCATGGGTTTTGCGAACAAGGTCCAATTGTTGTCATACATCCAAAGGAAATTTTCTACAGGAAAGTTACTACCGAAGATGTTCCGGAGATTGTTTCCAGGACGGCTTTGAACGGCGAGATAATAGACCGCCTTCTTTACACTGATCCTTCCACCGGGCAAAAGGTCACCTATGAGCGTGATGTACCTTTCTACAAGTTTCAGAAGCGCATAATCCTTGGGAACAATGGTATATTGGATCCTAAGAGCATTTCCGACTACATTGCCGTGGGCGGCTATATCGCTCTCAACAAAGTCTTTTTCGAATTGAGTGCCGGGGATACAATCGAGAGGGTAAAGACTTCCGGGCTGAGAGGGCGCGGTGGAGCGGGTTTTCCGACCGGACTGAAGTGGGAGTTTTGCAAGAATGCCGCGGGCGAGGAAAAGTTTGTGATATGTAATGCTGACGAGGGGGATCCTGGCGCATACATGGATCGGAGCATTCTCGAGGGAAATCCCCACAGCGTCTTGGAAGGGATACTGATTGGAGCCTACGCCATCGGGGCCAATTTGGGCTATGTCTATGTCCGGGACGAGTACCCTCTCGCCGTTCAGAATCTTTCCATCGCCATTGATAAGGCAATGGACTATGGCCTCCTGGGGAGGGACATCCTGGGGACGGGGTTTAATTTCTCTGTGAAGATTATCCGTGGGGGAGGGGCATTCGTTTGCGGAGAAGAAACGGCGCTCATCCTCTCAGTTGAGGGTAAGATGGGCGAGCCCAAGCAGCGTCCTCCATACCCCATCCAGCGAGGTCTCTGGGACCGCCCAACGGTAATCAACAATGTAGAGACCTGGGCCAGCGTGTCCCACATAATCAACAATGGAGCGGATTGGTTTGCCAGCATCGGAACGGAAAAGTCCAAGGGAACAAAAGTCTTCTCTTTGGTGGGCAAGATCAATAACACCGGCCTCGTTGAAGTCCCGATGGGGACCAGGTTACACGACATTGTCTTTGGCATTGGGGGAGGAATTCCCGGAGGCAACCGATTCAAGGCTGTCCAGACCGGCGGCCCCTCCGGAGGCTGCCTGCCAGCCACCAAGCTCGATCTGCCGGTGGACTACGAGCAGCTGACCGAAGCAGGCGCGATCATGGGTTCGGGTGGCATGATCGTGATGGACGAGCGAACTTGCATGGTAGATGTCGCCCGCTATTTCCTGAACTTTCTCAAAGATGAATCCTGCGGGAAATGCGTGGCCTGCCGCGAGGGCATCGAGAGAATGTTAGAGATCTTGACCAACATCTGTGAGGGAGAGGGACAGGAAGGAGACCTGGAGATTCTCGAGGCGATATGCCACGTCGTTAAAGACTTTGCCCTGTGTGCTCTGGGTGGCACTGCCCCCAACCCGGTTCTGAGCACACTCACCTATTTCCGGGATGAGTATGAAGCGCACATAAAATACAAGCGATGCCCGGCGGTTGTCTGCAAGAAGATCATCTCCTCGCCGTGCCAGCATACCTGTCCTCTGAGCACCGATGTCCCTGCCTACCTCACCCTGATTGCCCAGGGAAAGATCCCCGAGGCAGCAGAGGTTATCCGGATGACTAACCCGCTGCCGGTCATCTGCGGGCGGGTTTGCCATCATCCCTGCGAGGACAAGTGCGCCTCGGGAGAAGGTGGCGACCCAATCGCAATCAAGACCCTAAAGAGGTTCGCTACCGATTATGTCATGACTAATGGATACAGCTCAAAAGAGGCGCGGCCAAAGGCTAAACACGAGAAGGTGGCTGTTATCGGATCAGGCCCGGCAGGCCTTACGGCAGGCTATGATCTGGCAAAAAGGGGCTATCGGGTCACCATCTTCGAAGCAATGCCGGTGCCCGGGGGGATGCTCGCTTGCGCCATCCCTGATTACCGCCTGCCAAAGCATCTTCTCGAGGCAGACATTGAGAACATCAAGAAGCTGGGAGTTGAGATCAAGACAAATGTATCCGTAGGCAAAGATATCCAGATTGGCGATCTCTTCAAGAAGGGATTTCGGGCTATATTCATCGCTGTTGGTGCCCACGAAAACCTCAAGCTCGGTATCCCCGGCGAGGATGCCGATGGGGTAATGGATCCCATCCGTTTCCTGAAGGATGTGAAAGCAGGCAAAAAGGTCAGGCTGGGAGGAAAGGTAGGGGTCATCGGAGGTGGGAATGTCGCAATCGATGCGGCCCGAACCGCACGGCGCCTGGGCAAGGATGTGACCATACTCTACCGAAGAACCCGCATAGAGATGCCCGCAAACGACGAGGAAGTCACCGAGGTGATCAAAGAAGGTATCGAAATCGATTTCCTTGTTGCCCCGACGGAGGTCCTCTCCAGAGGCGGCAAATTATACGCTCTCAGATGTTCTCGAATGAGGCTTGAAGATGTTGACGGCTCTGGTCGCCGTCGGCCAATCCCCATAGAGGGTTCTGAATTCACCGTTGAGCTGGACACGATCATTCCCGCCATCGGGCAAAGGCCGGTTCTCTCTTTCTTTTCCGACAAAGATGGCGTTGAGTTCACGAGGGGCGGAGCCGTAGCGGTCGATCCCGAGACAATGGCAACAAGCCGACCAAGCATCTTTGCCGGAGGGGATGCTGTCTCGGGGCCCGCGACGGTCACCGAGGCCATGGCATCGGCAAGGGTTGCCGCTGAGTCCATTCATAGGTTTCTCCGAGACCAGCCGCTTCGTCGAGAGTACTCCGTAACCCGGCCCTCGGTTGATATCGAACCCATCAAGCTCACCGACAAGGAGCTGGATGAGCTCCTCGAATCTCAACGCCCTGAAATGCCGACTTTACCAGTAACTGAGAGACTCAAAGGCTTTGCCGAGGTAGAACTGGGATTCAGCCAGGAGACAGCCATGGCGGAAGCCAAGCGATGCCTCAGGTGTGATAAAGGTGACTGATCTGTCTGTTAGATAAATGTTTTAAAAATTCAAGGACATATCCACATTAGGGAGGAATTTGCCATGATTGAGATGACCATTGATGAAAGAGAGGTTCAGGTTCCTGAGGGAGCTACGGTTCTTGAGGCTGCCGAGAAGCTTGGGATTGAGATACCAACCCTTTGCCATTTCAAGGGGCTATCACCCTACGGTGCCTGCCGGGTCTGCACGGTGGAGATCTCAACGGGGAATGGGTATCGATTGCAATCATCCTGCTCATACCCTGTCCAGGAAGGTCTCCGCGTTCGCACGGATACCGAAAGGATAAAGGAAGGCCGTAAGCTGATAGTAGAGCTTCTTATGGCAAGATGCCCTGAGGTCAAGGCAATAAAGGATCTCGCCAAAAAGGTAAGGGTCAGGGAAACTCGCTTCCGCCTGAAAAACGAGGATTGCATCCTCTGCGGCCTCTGCGTGGTTGCCTGCAATGAGGTTGTCGGGGCAGGTGCTCTCGGGTTCTCGGAGCGAGGGATAACTCGCAAGGTCGGGACACCATACGATGAGGAATCAGATGTATGCATTGCCTGCGGGGCATGCACTTATGTCTGCCCCACCGGGGCGATCCAGATGGAGGCGAAGACCCGCGAGCGCTTCCGCCAGCTACCAGGGCCTCTCAGGCTCTGCCGATACGCCCGGATGGGGCTCGTTGCCCATAAGGTCTGCCCCAACAGATACGAATGCTTCCGATGCGAGGTTGACCAGCGGATGGAAGATACCTTCGGGACCCACCCGGCCATTGCCATCCGCCCGGCAGGGGCGAAGCAAGCGGAAAGGATCGGGGAGTTCATTCTTCGCCCCGATGTCCTCTATCATCCGGGTCATGTGTGGGTCAGGCCGCTCAATGGGAAGGTAATGTTGGGGCTCGATGATTTCGCCCAGCGGCTTGTCTGCAATGTAGAAGACATATCCATCTCACCCGCGGGTAAGACGGTGAACCGAGGGGATGTGGCATGGGAGCTTCTCTGCGGAGAGGATAGGCACGCCAAGATGCTTTTCCCCTTCGGGGGTCGGATCGCCGATGTCAATCCAGATGTAATGAATGATCCTTCCCTTGTCCGAAAGGATTCTTACAGCCGAGGGTGGATTTACATGATGGCTCCCGGCGAGGAGGATTACCAGGTCAGCCTCCTATCACGGTATAAAGCAAAAGAATGGCTCAACTCCGAAACAAACCGCCTCCATAAGATGATGGAGGGAAGGGCAGGCCTGATAATCACTGACGGAGGGTACCTCCTGAAAGACCTCCCGAAAAGCCTCTCGAACGAGGAGTGGAATGGCCGTGTCGGTGAGTTTTTCCTTAAACAGGCGTGAGAATAACCCGAGGGGGGGACATCTATAGAAGGGGCCCAATTCTGGACCCCTTCTTTTATTTTTTCCTCTAAAAAGGTATAATATAATTTACAAATTGTCTTAAATATCTGCGGATAATATTTCATACATCATTATCCTGATAAATTCTAAATCCCAAATTCTAAACCCTAAACAAATTCTAAATTTAAATATCAAATGTTCA
>JAUWWP010000399.1 GCA_030616835.1 Deltaproteobacteria bacterium
CCCCCCCCCCCCCGGGGGTGTGGGGTATACTCGTAAACCCTGTAGCATGCTTTAGTTATTAGTAATGTTCGCGCGATTCCAACCCCCCCCCCCCCCCGGTGGGCCAGGGGGGGGGGGAGGGGGGATTTTCAAGCAATCACCTCCATGAAAGTCTCAAGCGACGTCTTAACCTGATGGGACAACCGTTCGCCGATCTCCACCTCGACCACAACCGACGGGATCCCTGCATCCTTTAAACCTTTACGCAGACTGGGCAGGTAAAAAAGCTCCGGCTCACAGAACTTTATGTTATAAAAGACTACTCCCCGGGCCCCGGACACATCGACCCGCCTGCGAAGGTGACCGATACGTTCTTCGATAGGGCTGCCCCGGGTAGAATCAGGAGGCCCCAAAAGGATGCTCTCCGCCATCCGCCGCCGCGGCTCCGGACTGCTTCCGGCCGGGTAGAGCCTTCGCCCTGAGCAGGCAAAGTCGTCGGCAGCTACCACGCCTCCCATTCTGGCTATCGCATTTAGGATCTCCATGGGCTCGGGAACAATCCCGGATAAGAGGATCGGGATTCCCGGCCGTGGGTCACCGTTCACCTGGCTAAGGGCACCCTGGGCAAGCTCAATAAATCTCTCGCCGGGCAGATACTCACGGGCGCGAACAAGGCGGTAAAACTCGCGATCTGAAAACGGAAGGCGCATGCGTAGCTGAAAAACCTCCCCAAGAAATCTGTCTGCCTTCTCCTCACGCTCTATCGCCTCCATCATCTCCGAATCCGAGGGAGAACGACTGCTTGCCTCCGCCAGCCGCGCGAAAACCGAGCTAAACTCTTCCGCCAGAAAATTTATGTCACTTTCCCTGGCGCCCCGGGGAATATAAATCGGAAGCACGGGCTTATCGGGTTTTATGAAGTCAATCAGGATACTGCCAAGGCCCTGCAGAGAGTCGCAGGCGTGCGGCACCACGATGAAGTCCGCCACATCCAGACCGCCCGAGAGAATGAAGGAGAGGCCGCCTCGGACAATGCTGCAGGTATAGGACTGTAGGTGTGCCTCCCCGTGTCTGGCTTCTACCTTAGGTGGCCCCCAGACCTCAACCGGGAGAATGTCAAAGGCCCGAAAGAGCGCCCGGGGATAGTGAATGGGAAATACTGCCGCCACACGCCCTCCCCTCCCCTTGTACTCAGTTATCACCTCCATACGGCGGGGAATCTCCAACAATGTCTGCATGTGTAGCTTCCTTTAGTGAAGTAGGGGTCAAGGCCCAACCGGGTGATCGAGAATAGTTAGATTATCGGGTCGAGATCATCTTATCCAGCCCTATCTCGCGCGCCTCTTTCATTGACTTAATGGCAATGCCCGCATAGGGAATTCTCCGGAACACAAAGAAGCTGATAAACAGAAAAATAGCCGCGGGCAGATAAATGAATCGGTAATTCCCACCTACCAGATCTACCACTCCCCCCGCCAGGAACTGAGCAACTACGGCCGCAGATAGGACAAAGATGGTGTAAGCTCCCATGAATTCACCGATACGGCCTTCGGGCAGCAGATCGAGCGCAATCGTCATTATTGCTATCATAATAAAGGCCCCGATGAAGGCGTAGAGGCCAAAAAGGGTATAGAAGAAGATAGGGTTGGGCGAGAGCCCTTGCAATGAAATGACCACCACCGCTAAAAACACAGATATTAAAAGCATCTTTTTCCTGTTGACCTTATCGGCCAGAATACCGGCAGGAATAAAGCCAATCAGGAATCCTATTCCGGCGATCATAAACCAGAAGCCGGCATCCCCGGCCTCCATATTGAGCTCATTTTTGACGAAAAGGATCTGGAATGATTCAAGCCCTGCCGACCCCAGCCGGCTTACCGCGAGGCCAATGAAAAAAATGAGCAGAGCCCGCTCGCTCAGGATTCCCTTAAGATAAGCAGAGAAATCGCGGAAAAGTACCTCTATCCCCCGTCCTTTTCTCTCCCGGAACTCATCGATCATCTTTTGCTGCTCCGGTGTCGGCGGGTACTCCTTGATCAGGAAGAGGGGAGGAATCGAGGTGAGCAAGAGCAGTATTCCCATAAGATAATAGATCAGATGAAATCCCGGGACCATGCGACCGAAAAGATCCACTTCGGGTACATCCCAGTACTGTTTGGCCACGATCATCACCAGGCCATAGGAAAGGGAGCCGACGATGATAATGCTTAGGATAAATCTTCCTCGCTCCTGGGGAAGAGTAAGGTCAGGCACAATGGATGCGTGCGGGATCGCCGAAATACCGAAAACCAGAGCGAAAAAGGCGAATAACATCAGTAGCTGATTATACGAAGAGGCGCTGGGGATGAGGAAGAAGGCGATCACTATTCCGGGCCAGGATATCAGGAGATAGGGAATCCGTCTTCCGAACCGAGACCAGGTGACATCGCTACGCTTGCCAAAATAAGGGTTGGCAATTATAGCTATCAGGGGTATCAAGGCACGGAGTAGCCCGATCTTCGTGGCCGAGCCGGTGAATTTTTCCGCCAGCGGCGCCAGGTATACCCAAAAGGCCATTGTCCCGCCGAAACCGAAGTAGGTTATCAGGAAAAGGGTTAGTTTCATCCGGCGGCTCTGTTCACCCTGATATTGAACTTCCATTTTTTTGTTCAGTTTTTCTCTTTCGATAATATTCCACCAGGTGATGGATAGCCCTGGCTGCCTGACTGATGGTAGGATAAACCGGAATTTGAGCAGAGATAAGAAGGGAGTTCTTCTCGGCAAGAAACTTCCAGCGCCAGTCCTCAAAATCCTTAATACCCAGACTGCCCGTATTCAAAACTACAACCAGAGGCTTTGCCCCCATCTTTTTTAGCTCGATGATGTCTTCTACCTCTTTGTTGATTAATACACTCAACACATCCTGCCCGAAGGGGGCATCTACCGTTAGATTGGCAACGAGTAGGTCGAAGTAAGAGCCGGCGGCCATCATTCTCATTATATCTCCAGTTAGTCCGGTAACCCAGGCTTCATCGGGCATGATTGATACATCTACCGGGTTCCCTACCCAGTCCCACCACATCTCCGGCACTCTTCTTTTTATCTCTTCGCGAATCTCGGGCGACAGCGGAGCTACATCAAAACCTGCTTCCTCCCATTCATCGGCAGAAAGCACGCTTTTACCACCGCCCCCTCCCACTATGCCA
>JAUWWP010000027.1 GCA_030616835.1 Deltaproteobacteria bacterium
AAGGTAGACCTCACTTTGAGGATGACCCATCCTTCCCACAAAATTTCGGTTGGTAGTAGCCACTGCCCGTTCTCCTTCGGCCAGAACACCCATATGCCCGCCCAGGCAAGGACCGCAGGTAGGGGGGCTGATGATCGCCCCGGCATCCAGGAAGACCTCAAACAGCCCCTCTTTCAATGCCTGGTGGTATATCTCGGGAGTAGCCGGGATCACAATCAGCCTGAGCCCGGGAGAGACCCTTTTCCCCCGCAAGAGCCCGGCTGCCACCCGGAGATCCTCAAGCCGGCCGTTGGTACAGGAGCCGATAACTACCTGATCAATAGGGATATCTCCCACCTCACTGATCCCCCGGGTATTTTCCGGTAGATGCGGGAAGGCCACCTGGGGTTCGATCCGGGAGACATCATATTCTTTTACTTCCCGGTATCTTGCCTGGCGGTCGCTGCCAAGTTTTTCATAGGACTGATTTACTCGGCCCTGGAGATACTCCTCGGTAGTCTTATCCGGGGCGATAATCCCACTCTTTGCCCCGGCTTCTACCGCCATATTGCAGATAGTGAACCTCCCGGCCATCGGAAGTTGTTCAATCACCTCACCGCTGAACTCCATCGCTTGATAGAGAGCGCCGTCGACACCAATATTCCCAATAGTATAGAGAATCAGATCCTTTCCCTCCACCCACTTCTGAGATCTTCCATAATAGATAAACTTGATAGTTTCCGGAACCCGAAACCAGAGCTCACCGGTAAGCATAGCCGCAGCCAGATCGGTGCTTCCTACCCCGGTGGAAAAGGCTCCTAAGGCTCCGTAGGTACAGGTATGGCTGTCGGCCCCGATAATCAGCCCACCCGGCTGAATTAGCCCCTTATCAGGGAGGAGGACATGCTCAATGCCGGAGGTTCCTCCCTCGAAGTAATTGATAATACGCTGCTTGCGAGCAAAATCCCGAAGAAGCTTACACTGTCCGGCAGAATTGATATCTTTATTGGGGGTAAAATGGTCTGCTACCAGGGCAATTTTTCCCTTATCAAAGACCTCCTTGCCCCCGGCCTTCTGGAACTCAGCAATGGCGATCGGGGCAGTAATGTCATTGCCCAGAGCCAGATCTATCTTTGCCATTATCAATTGCCCCGGACTTACTTCCTCCAGTCCGGCATGCCGGGCCAGGATCTTTTCAGTAATAGTCATCCCCATTTTTAATTACGCGTTTTTAAGGTCCCCTTCTCCGGCGTTTCTTACGATACTCCATCTTATTAAGGGCATTGATATAGGCCTTAGCACTGGCAACGATAATATCGGTATGAGCACCCTGGCCAATGGCCGTTTTTCCTCCCTCTTCCAGGTTGACAGTAACTCCTCCCTGGGCATCAGTTCCTTTGCTGATAGCGTTTATTGAAAAACGGAGCAATTTGCTTTTGGTCCTGGTGATCTTGGCAATGGTATTATAGGCAGCGTCTACCGGGCCATCGCCAAATCCGGCGTCTTTGATTACCTTACCATCTATCTCTAACTGGACAGTAGCGGTAGGTATGGTCTCACTTCCGCTGGTAACATTAATAGAGACTAATTTATATCGTTCCGGGATCCGCAGGACTTCATCGGCAACGATGGCCTCCAGATCCTCATCATAGATCTGCTTCTTTTTATCAGCGAGTGCCTTAAATCTCCTGAATGCCTTCTCCATATTATCATTGCTCAGATCGTAGCCCAGAGATTTCAGTCTCTCCCGGAAGGCATGTCTGCCCGAGTGTTTTCCCATTACCAGGGTATGGGAGGGCAGGCCAATCGACTCCGGAGTCATAATCTCGTAAGTCTGCCTTTCCTTCAACAACCCATCCTGGTGGATACCCGCCTCGTGGGCAAAGGCATTGGCCCCAACGATTGCCTTGTTAGGCTGAACCGCAATCCCGGTAATATGGGAGAGGAGACGACTGGCAGGATAGATATGCCGCGTATTAATATTGGTAGTAAGTTTAAAGATATCCTTCCGGGTATTGATTGCCATAACAATCTCTTCCATAGAGGTATTCCCCGCCCTCTCCCCGATGCCATTGATCGTACACTCCACCTGCCGGGCACCGGCCTTAATGGCAGAGATCGAGTTGGCCACT
This sequence comes from Deltaproteobacteria bacterium, assembly GCA_030616835.1. Taxonomy (GTDB): domain Bacteria; phylum Desulfobacterota. The sequence goes on from JAUWWP010000027.1 coordinate 2,112, forward strand.
GCCAGCCCGAGATCATTATGACAGTGGACGCTGATAGTAACCCCCTTGATACCAGGCACATTATTCCGGACATATTTAATTAAGGAAGCGAACTCATCGGGGATGCTATAGCCTACTGTATCCGGGATATTAATGGTGGTGGCCCCGGCCTTAATCGCCGCCTCGAAGACCTGGCAGAGATAATCAGGGTCAGAGCGAGTAGCATCCTCAGCAGAAAACTCCACCATCGGGCAGTAGGCCTTGGCGTGACTCACTGCCCGGACAGTATCCTCCAACACCTGCTTCCGTGATTTATTCAGTTTATATTTGAGGTGGATGTCAGAGGTGGCGATAAAGGTATGGATTGTCGGCTTTTCTGCACACTTCACGGCCTCCCAGGCCCGATCGATATCCTTGAGTCCGGTGCGGGCCAGTCCGACTATTGCTGGACCCCGGATCGAGCGAGCAACGGCCTTTACTGACTCAAAATCTCCCTCCGAGCTGGCCGGGAATCCGGCCTCGATAATATCCACCTGGAGCTTGGCAAGCTGCTCGGCTACCCGCAGTTTCTCCCCCACATTCATACTCATCCCAGGAGACTGCTCTCCATCCCGTAAAGTAGTATCAAAGATCAGGATTTTCTTTTTCATCGGCTAACTCCTGTAAATAAGAAACAAGAAGAAAATGCCTCCACGGAGGGAGGCCTTCCAGAACTTCTCGGTTGAGTTTCTTTTAAACAATGCCCTTTTTCTCTTCTCCTCCAGATCGTTCTGAGCCTTTCTGGCCGATGCTCTCTATTTGTTGAACAACCTTAATTTGGGGCTGAGCAAGCCTCTCCTTCTTCTTTCTTCGGTAAAGGATCAGTCCTTCGATTGGTCCCGAAGCGGTATAAACCACCAGCGTGGTAAAAAATAGAATCTCTGGCTCCGCCACCACCAGAACCAGGCCTATAACTGAAAGGAAAAGCACGCTGAAAGGTCTTCGCTTAATTAATCCCAGCTCATCCTTAATATTCGAATAAGGAACGGTGCTTACCATCAGCAAGGCCAGAGCATAAGTCAATAAAAGAAAGGTTAGATGCCGGGATGGATTTCCTTCCCATCGTAAATAATAAAAAATTATGGTAGTAGTTGCTATCATCCCAGCAGCCACCGGAGAGGGAAGCCCTTTATATTCCTTCTTCTCCTCAGTATCAATCTGCAGGTTAAATCGAGCTAAGCGCAGAGCAGCACAGGCTACAAAGAGAAAGCTGGCCAGCCAGCCCCACTTTCCGAATGGCTTTAAGGCCCAAAGGTAAGCCAGAATTCCGGGGGCTACCCCGAAGGCTACCAGATCCGAGAGGGAATCGTATTCCAGACCAAACCTGCTGGTGGTTCTGGTCGCCCGGGCCACCATTCCGTCAAGAATATCGAAGAAGCTCGCTAACAGGATGGCAACTGCTCCCCGATAATACTCCCCATTAATTGATGAGATAAGCGAATAGAAGCCGCAGAAAAGGCTGAGGGAGGTAAGAAGATTGGGGAGCAGATAGATCCCCCTCTTCATTGCATCTACTCTTTTTTTTCTTTTCTTTCCTTTTTTCATCTTAGATACCCCACTATGGATTGTCCTCCCTTTACCCGATCACCCTCCCTGACTGTTAGTTCAGTCTCCAGGGGAAGGAAGAGCTCCACCCGGGAACCAAAGCGGACCATCCCGAATCTCTGCCCTTTCTTAAAATAGTCTCCTTTCCTGGCATGGCAGACAATTCGACGAGCTACCACACCCGCAATCTGGTTGAGCAAGAGCCTTTTATTTTCCCCGGTCTCCAGCAGGATAGATTGGCGTTCATTGCTAATTGATGCCTTGTCCAGGCTGGCAACGAAGAATCTGCCGGGATGATACCCCACCTCCAACACCCGGGCGGAGAAGGGGATCCGGTTGATATGGACATTGAAGACTGACATAAAGATGCTGACCTTGTGGGCTTCGGCTTTCAGGTAATTCTCTTCCCGCACCTTCTCGATTCTTATCACCTTCCCATCCGCCGGGGCCACCACAGCTCTCTCATCCTCAGGGATCTCCCGCTCAGGATTACGGAAGAAATAAATCATAAAAAGGCTTATTGCCAGAGAAAATATAGCTGAATAAATCATCCCGGCTAAAGTTAAAAGTAGGGCAATCAGAGCAAGAACAATAATAAGGAGATAACCCTCCCGGGCCACCGGAATCTTGCTATCTTTCATAAGGATTATGTCACTCAACTGCTATTTGCCCAACCAGGGCATCATCTTCCGGAGCCGTCTTCCTACTTCCTCTAATTGATGCCCTTCGGCCTTTTTGGTCAGGGCGTTGAAGACTGGTCGGTTGGCCCTGTTCTCCAGGATCCATTCCCGGGCAAACTCACCGCTCTGGACCTCCCGGAGGATCTTCTTCATCTCCTGACGGGTCTGCCCGGTGATTATCCTTTGTCCCCGGGTCAGATCCCCAAACTGGGCGGTATTGCTCACCGAGTCTCTCATCCGGGAAATTCCACCCTCATAGATCAGATCAACAATCAGCTTCATTTCGTGAATACATTCAAAATAAGCCATCTCCGGGGCATATCCGGCCTCGACCAGGGTCTCAAACCCGGCGGTCATCAGTTCAGTTATCCCCCCACAGAGAACTACCTGCTCCCCGAACAGGTCAGTTTCCGTCTCCTCTCTGAAAGTGGTTTCCAGGACACCAGCCCGGGTAGCTCCGATCCCCCGGGCATAGGCCAATGCCTTTTTCTTGGCAGTCTCGGATGGATCCTGATGAATGGCAATCAGGGCAGGAACCCCGGCCCCTCTTTCAAACTCCCTCCGGAGCAAGTGACCTGGGCCTTTGGGGGCAACCATAATGACATCAACATCCGCCGGAGGAATAATCTGGCCAAAATGGATATTGAAGCCGTGAGAAAAAACCAGGGTTTTACCCTTCTTTAGATTGCCGGCAATCTCTTTCCGATAAAGATCGGCCTGAAACTCATCCGGAGCAAGGATCTGGATGAGATCGGCTCTCTTTGATACCTCTACTGCTGAGGCTGGCTTAAACCCGTGCTTGACTGCCAGCTTATAATTTGGTGTCCCTTTAAGCTCGGCAACGAGCACCTCCAGGCCGCTGTCCCTTAAATTCTGGGCCTGAGCATGCCCCTGGTTTCCATAGCCGATTATCCCGATCTTCTTTCCCCGCAGGACCTTTAGATCTGCATCCTTGTCATAGTATACCTTCATCCCGTTAGACCTCCTTTAGTTCGCCAGAGGCGGATTGTAAAATGCAAATTGCAAAAAGCGGAGGAAAGTCAGCTCATACTTTGCAATTTTCAATTTTCAATTTGCAATTTCCGAGTGATGTATTCTCACTGTCCCCGGGCCATCGCTACCTTTCCGGTCCTGACCACCTCTCTGATCCCCAGCGGCTGAAGCAGGCCCAGGATTGCCCCGATCTTTTCTTCATCCCCGGTTACCTCGATTACATAAGAACCGGGGCTTACATCCACCACCTTCCCCCGGAAGATATCAACGATCCGAAGGACCTCGGCCCTGGTCGACTCCTGCGCGGCCACCTTGATCAGAACCATCTCCCGGTCAATGAAATTCTCTCCGCTCAGGTTACTGACCTTGATCACATCAACGAGCTTGTTGAGCTGCTTGGTTATCTGCTCAATGACCTGCTCATTACCCAGGGTCACAATGGTCATCCGGGAAACAGTTGGGTCCATTGTCTCGGCCACTGCCAGGCTTTCGATGTTAAAGCCCCGGGCACTGAAGAGCCCGGCAACCCGGGCAAGGACTCCAAATTTATTCTCTACCAGGATTGAGATAGTATGGCGCATTAGTTCTCCCATGGATTCTTCTCAATTTCCTATCAAACCAGAAGCATCTTACCTATCGGTGCCCCGGTCGGAACCATTGGATACACTCCCTCCTCCCGGGCCACTACAAAGTCCATTAACACGGGCTTATCGGATCTCAATGCTTCTTTTATTACCGGGACCACCTCCTCCGGCCTCTCGGCCCGCAGGCCCAGGGCTCCGTAGGCCTCGGCCAGCTTGACAAAATCAGGGGCCATTTCAATGTTGGTGTGTGAATACCTTTTTCGATAAAATAGCTCCTGCCACTGGCGAACCATCCCCAGGTAGCGGTTATTCAGGATCGCTACCTTCACCGGCAGGTGGTGCTGCACGGCAGTGGTCAGCTCCTGAATGTTCATCTGGATACTCCCATCGCCGGCAATGTCAATAACTGTCTTCTTCGGGAAGGCCGCCTGGGCACCAATGGCTGCGGGAAAGCCATAGCCCATGGTTCCCAGCCCCCCGGAGGTCAGGAAAGTCCGGGGCCTGTCAAAGCGATAGAACTGGGAGGCCCACATCTGATTCTGTCCTACCTCAGTGCTAATTATTGCCTCTCCCTTTGTTAGCTCATAGATCTTTTCCACTACATACTGAGGCTTGATCTCCTTTCCCTGCTGGTAGCTCAGGGGATGAGCCTTTCTCCACTTTTCGATCCGGGAAAGCCATTTCCCTTGAGATCTTCTAAATTTTTGGATCTCCTTTTGCTTGCCGAGGTGGTTGAGCAAGCTTTTCAGAATAGCTTTTGCGTCCCCCACGATCGGGATATCCACCCGGACATTCTTGCTGATTGAGGTTGGGTCAATATCAATATGGATTATCCGGGCCCGGGGCGCAAACTCATCAATCTTGCCGGTTACCCGATCATCAAAGCGAGACCCGATGGCGATCAGTAGATCGCACTCAGTTACTGCCATATTGGCCCAATAGGTTCCGTGCATTCCCAGCATCCCCAGGGAGAGCCGGTTGTTTGCCGGAAAACCTCCCAGACCCATCAGGGTAGAGGTTACCGGGGCATTCAATTTTTCGGCAAAGGCTCTTAACTCCCGGGAGGCACTGGAGCTGATAATCCCCCCTCCACTGTAAATTACCGGTCGGGTGGAGCTCAGGATTAGCTGGAGAGCTCTTTTGATCTGACCGGCATGACCTTCATAGGTGGGGTTATAACCTCTTATCTCTGCCTTGTTCGGATGAGAGAGCTCCGTGGTATTACTGGTAATATCCTTGGGCAGATCGATCAGAACCGGGCCGGGCCGACCGGTGGTAGCAATGTAAAATGCCTCCTTGATTGTTCTTGCCAGATCCTTCACATCCTTCACCAGGTAATTATGCTTGGTGCAGGGTCGAGTGATCCCTACTATGTCTGCTTCCTGAAAGGCATCGTTTCCTACCAGGGCAGTATTAACCTGTCCGGTAAAAACAACTATCGGAACTGAATCCATATAGGCAGTAGCAATCCCGGTAACGGTATTGGTGGCTCCCGGACCTGAGGTCACCAGACAGACCCCCGGTTTACCCGAGGCCCGGGCATAGCCATCAGCAGCATGGACCGCTCCCTGTTCATGGCGAACCAGAATGTGCCGGAGGAAGGTTACTTCAAAGAGCTCATCGTAAATATTAAGAACCGCACCTCCGGGGAAGCCAAAGATGACCTTCACTCCCTCACGCCTCAGGCTCTCAACCAGAATCTGTGCTCCGTTTTTCTTCATACCTCTTACTTCAACGTTTAAATACTGCTCCCTGGCTGGCGGAACTCACCATTCGGCCATAACGCTCAAGGTAGCCTTCTTTAATCCTGGGCTTAGGTGGTCTCCACCTCACCCGACGCCTCTCGATTTCCTTATCGTCGGCCATTAGCTTAATACTTCTTCGAGGAATATCCAATCTAATCCGATCACCATCCTTGACCAGCGCAATTGGCCCTCCCTCAGCTGCTTCCGGGGAGATATGACCGATACAGGGCCCCCGGGTTCCTCCGGAGAAGCGTCCATCAGTAATGAGGGCTACCGATTCTGCCAGTCCCATCCCGGTAATGGTTGCAGTTGGAGAAAGCATCTCCCGCATCCCGGGCCCCCCTTTGGGGCCCTCATACCTTATTACTACTATATCACCTTTTTTGATCTTTCCCTGCATAATTGCCCGGATTGAGCTCTCTTCGGAGTTAAACACCCGGGCCTTACCTTCGAACCTCATCATCTTTCTACTCACGGCTGACTGCTTGACCACTGCCCCCTCAGGAGCCAGATTCCCCTTCAGGATGGCAATGCCACCCTCTTTACTATAAGGCCGTTTTAAGGGCCGAATAACCTCTTCACCAGCAACACTCGCTTTCCGGGCAATCTTTAATAAACTCATCCCGGAGACCGTGGGGTTATCCTTCAGCAGGGGTCTCAGTCGGTTCAGTACCGCCGGAACCCCGCCGGCATACTCCAGGTCCTCCATCATATAATCTCCGGCCGGACGAAGCCGGACAAGATGAGGGGTTCTGCGCGTGAGCTCATCAAATCTGCTTAAAGGAAGCTCGACTCCTGCCTCTTTAGCGATAGCTAACAGATGAAGAACAGTATTGGTTGAACCTCCTAAGGCCAGATCCATTCTGATCGCATTATCAAAAGCGGCACTGGTAAGTATCTTCCGAGCACCAAGATCCTCCTTGATCAATTCAACGATCCTGACTCCGCTGCTGAAGGCAATCCTTCTTTTCTTAGAAGAATTAGCCAGTGAGCTCCCGGTCCCGGGCAGAGAGAGCCCCATTGCCTCAGTGAGACAGGCCATCGTATTAGCAGTGTAAAGTCCCTGACATGCCCCGGCCCCGGGACAGGCATTGAGCTCTAACTCTTCCAGTTCCTTGCGGTCAATCTCTCCACTTTGATAGCGACCCACTGCCTCAAAGGTATCCCTGACCAGGGAAAGCCTCTTCCCTCGGTATCTTCCTGAAACCATGGGTCCTGCAGTTACTACAATTGAGGGAATATTCAACCGGGCGGCGGCCATTAACATACCCGGGGTAATCTTATCACAATTGGTAAGCAGCACTAATCCATCCAGGCAGTGAGCAAGGGCTACTGTTTCGATCATATCGGCGATCAGCTCCCGGGAAGGAAGAGAATAGCGCATTCCCTTGTGTCCCATAGCAATCCCGTCACAGATTGCCGGAACCCCGAACAGAAACGAGTAGCCTCCGCCGCTGTGAACCCCCTTTTCGATAAATCTTTCCAGCTCCCGCATTCCGATATGACCGGGCACCAGATCGCTGAAACTGGAGGCTATCCCGACAAAAGGCCTGTCCATCTGATCGGGGCCAATCCCAGTCGCATAAAGCAAGGCTTGATTCGCAGCCCGCCCGATTCCTTTTTTAACTGCATCACTTCTCATAACCTTAAAGGGCAAGAACCTCCCTTTCCTCTCCATACCATAAAAATGTATATAATATTATGTAATATTAGTAAAATCAAGAGTATTTGTCAAGCTTCCTGGAAATGGGAAGAGACATCGTGACCCCCCTCTGAGGGTAAAGAAGTTGGTATGTTTTGGTGAGAGAACTTGGGTAGGACTTAAGGAAGCTGTAAGGGTAGTTCTTTCAGAGAAGAGGGTTAACGTCCTAAATAACCCGCCGGGGGGGGAGGGGCAAACCTTCATTTTTCATTTATTATTCTCTCCTTCAGATTTTCTTTTTCCTCTGCCTTACTATATATCTCTATTATACTTGAGCATACCATCCTATCAACTGATTTATGATTTTTGAACGTTTGACCCTGAATTGCTCCTCTCCTACACATCTAATGGCTTTAGCGTAAGCGGCACCCGGACCCGTTCCGAGGCGCGCCTCACACCACACACCTGCAGGATGCCTTTCGAGCGTCAAGCCTCAACTCGCGGTAGCCTATATGCTCTAGTTCGATGCGTTCCTACAGCACCGGTTCACGATCCAGATCGCTGTACGGATAGTGACCCGCGTCCTTCAGCCTTCTCAAGAGCGCGTCGCTGCCGTTCTGCTTTGCGTACTCCATCTCCTCCCGGAATACCTCAATGCACAGAAGCAGGCAGTGCTTCCTCCCGTCAACTGTGAAGCCTTTCGCGTCTGGATCGTACTCGTCAAGCACGAGACACCTGTTCGGCTCTCCCTCCTTACCCGGGACTTCACAGGTGTCGCCGGGATTCAGAACGGCTTCGTACGAGTAGAAGCCAACCGTCGTCATGATCCCGCACATACGACGCTCTATCCTGTTGAACGGATGGCCTTCGTTGGCTCTTTCGTCCCCCGGGGGCTTCCTGAGTTTCGTGAAGGCAACCAGTTCGTAGGTCCCGACCTCGTTGGGCTTGGGGCCGCTCCCGTCCGGCTCAATGAGTTCCATCGTAGCGAATCCGGTCCCAGGAATGCCATCGACGAAGTAGTGCATGTCAACGGCTCCACCGACCTGAAAGGGGATTATCGCATGGCCGACCATGTCGTGCATCGGGCCGAGGATTCGCTCGAGCGCAGCCTTCTTGGCTTCGTGGTGGCGCTCATACTCTTCTTGGGAGAACTTCGGCCCTTCCTCCGTTCTCCGCGACGCACGCCACCTCATCCCGGCGAGGAGGATTGCAACAACGGTGACAACAACCAGAATCGCAACCGCGATCTTCATGGCATCGAACAATGATTATACAGTCTGTATAAATCGTAAAAGAAAGATGGTTATTTTCTGAATAAGAAGTCCCGGTGTCTTGCCGGGTATTCGTTCAACCTTCTTTATATCAACAGTTTATGTGCCTTTGTCGTATCAATCGCTCTGGGTTTATTTTAACCTGCTAACGATAAAGCTCACCTGCACCGAAGCCGCTAGACTTTCAGTATCTGGTCAGCGGTATGTTGGGCGAAGAAATATTTATCTTGCCACCAGTAGTGCCTCTTGCGCTTCGCGGGGTAATTGGATAAGGACAAAATAGGACTGGGGATAGAGATAATCTTCACCGGATTCGTCAATGACTCTGAGATATCCTTCCTTTGAGGCCTCGTCGTCTGATAGGATTCGGTAAATCTTACGTTTTTCCAGATCTTCACAGTCCTTGTTCTCAATGCAAAGCGCAAATACCCGATCTTCCATTTCTTTTTCCATGATTTTAATCCAGAATTCTTTTGATTTTCATTTTCTTTCTGCCAAGGCCGTGGGCTTCATACCAGTGTAGCTCGGCTTTGCTTATCCTTCCGCTTTGAAGACGAACTTTTGCCACACCCTTGAGCTTTCTCCACCGCCCAGGGCCAAATTGTTTCCGAAGACGCATTATACCTCGGATTTTTCCCCCGAAAGCGATGTTTGAAGACGAGCCCTGATTTTTGGACGGCGCGAGTGCAGTCGGACTTCAGCGATTTGTTAGCCCGGGCTTTGCAGAGACCTTGGCGTTGCCTCTGCGTGCCGTTGAATTCGTGCGCTTTGCGGGGAGAGACACCGTGTTTCTACCGCTCTTGATTTCCTGCTGTTTGATATCCTGGCAGATGTGCTCTATGTCATAGTTGAACTGCTTCGCGTATCTTCGCCGTAACTCGCGCACTTCCTCGACAATCGTATCTCGCCACATTGGTTATCCCTCCAATAGCTCCTCAGGAGTGCAGATGATCGGAGGCTCGTACCCTTTTGAGCGGCAGACGTGTTCGATCTTACCCCTGATTACTGCATTGGCTATGTGTGTGCAATTCCACGTGAGCAGGTAGTCCATTCCGTTCATAACTGCGATGGCCACATGCAGTGCATCGACTGCCGCCTGCCTTGGTAATGCCCTCCGTCTGACCAACTCCTGAGCAAGAGCACTCGCTTCGCTGTTTAACTCCAATACCGGGATGCTTTCTACGAACTCCATCCGTCTTGCCATTGCCTCCTTGTCTCCAGAACTGACCTCTTGCCAGACGATCTGCGAGGTGAAAAGATCGAATCTATCTCTATTCTCCCACCACTCATGAGTGATCTGTTGATGGGCTGCAATGACTAGGTCTCGACTGGGCCAAGCACTGAGATAACTGGGGATCGTTGTTTCAAGATAGACCTTCGGTCTCATATTCACAGACTACAGACAAAGAAACACGGTGTCAATACTTACGACCTTCGGCTCGGGCTAACAATGATTATACAGTCTGCATAAATCAAAAAGAAAGACTATTCCTTTCTGGATAAGAAGTCCCGGTGACTTGCCGGGTATTCGTTAAACCTTTTTCATATCAACAGCTTGTGCGTATTTGTCGTATAAATCGCTTTGGGTTTATCCAGACTGCATAAACCCGATCAGAGATCATCAATAGTGCTGCGGACGCCATGGCTTCTTTGAGCCTCAGCGACTTTGTTATTTATCGAATATTCTTCGGAGAAACCGTTAGACATCGTAGGCTCAATATAGCAAAAATCCGGAGCGATTTCAACTAATTCGGACCTCGTTTTTTTGAACCGAAGTTGTATTGCCTGTTACTCCCTTCCGCCGTCGTTCACATTCAGTGAACTATGGCGGATAAATCCGCCATAGCATTTCGGCCTTCGTAGCCACTTCGGCGAAGTAGGCTGGCGAAGGCGGATGCTATTCCCTGCTATTTGGGATTCAGCCATTGAAAAATAAAATTAATATTTTATTGACTCCCTGAATAATTTCTGTTATTTCATAAAAACACTATTGTTTATGATTGAAAGGAATCACCTGATGGAACAAATAGTTAAGGAAGCAGCCAAGGGATTTTCGGCGGAGAGGCTGGACACTGAAGCCCTTGCGCAGTTGAAGGAATTGGGTCGGGTTGCCCGGGGAGATATTCTGACCATGACTACCTTAGCGGGCTCCGGCCATCCCGGGGGGTCGATGTCTTCGATTGACATATACCTGGTTCTTTACCGCTTTGTCAATGTCTTCCCGGATAACCTTCATCATCCTGACCGGGATCAAATCGTAATCAGCCACGGCCATACCTCCCCCGGAGTCTATGCCGCCTTGGGGAGGCTGGGCTTTTTCAAAATTGATGAAGCAATAGGCGGCTTTCGCCTTGCTGGGACCGCTTTCGAGGGGCATGTGGAGAAAAGCGTTCCCGGGGTGGAATGGGATACCGGAAACCTGGGCCAGGGCCTTTCTGCCGGCTGTGGATTCGCCATCGGAGGCAGGCTTCTGAAGAAGAATTTTCAGGTATTTGTGGTGATGGGCGATGGTGAGCAGCAAAAAGGGCAGATCTCGGAAGCCCGGAGGTTTGCCAGGAAATACGGCCTTAATAACATCACTGTTATCGTTGATTATAATGACCGCCAGCTCAGCGGGATCACCCATGAGATTATGCCCCAGAATATCAAAGGGAACTACGAATCAGATGGGTGGAAGGTTCTGGAGATCGATGGCCACAACTATCAGCAGATCTATCAGGCCCTTCGAGCTGCAGTAAATACGGAGGATACCCCCACGGCAATCCTGGCCCATACGGTAATGGGAAAGGGCGTTTCCTTTATGGAGGGTAAGGAAGAATTCCACGGAAAGGCTCTCACCCGGGAGCAGTACCGGAATGCCCTCTCGGAACTTACCCTCGAGGATAAGCTCGATTACTATCAGGAGCTGAGAAAGAAGGGTGATTTCCTTCCCCACCGGGGCAAGCAAACCATTAAGGAGATATCCATTGAGGTAGGAACCCCTCGCAATTACGCGAAGGATGAGCTGACTGCTAATCGAAATGCCTTTGGGAATGCCCTGAAGAATCTGGCGGAACTGAATCACAATAAGCCTGGTTCTGCTCCCATTGCCGCCTTTGATTGTGATCTCTCTACCTCGGTAAAAACCGATAGTTTCGCATCTGCCTTCCCCGATAACTTCTTTCAAGGGGGGATCCAGGAGCACAATACCGCTACCATTGCCGGGGCAGCCTCCACCCTGGGGATAGTTACCTTCTTTGCCGATTTCGGGGTATTCGGAGTAGCCGAGACCTATAATCAACATCGGTTGAACGATATTAATGATACCAACCTGAAGCTGATCTGCACTCATATCGGAATTGGGGTGGGGGAAGATGGAAAGACTCACCACTGTATTGACTATACCGGACTGATAAATAATCTCTACGGTTATAGGATCATCATCCCGGCCGATCCCAACCAGACCGACCGGGTGATCAGATTTATTGCCCAGGAATCCGGAAATTTCCTTGTGGGTATAGGACGGCCAAAAGACCCGATCATCCTCTCCGAGGACGGAACTCCCCTTTTCGGCAATAATTACCGGTTCGTCTACGGGAAGGCCGACTGGGTAAGGGAGGGGGATGCTGCTACCATCATTTCCAACGGGAACATGCTTCACCGGGCAATTCAGGCCTGGGAAAAGTTACGGGAAAAGGGCTGGGCAGTAAAGGTTCTGAATATCTCCTGCCTGAGCGAAATCGATCAGGAGGCGATCAGAAAAGCAGCCCAAACGGGTTTCATTGTTACTTACGAAGACCATAATGTTAAAACCGGTCTGGGGAGTATTGTGGCTAATTTCCTTGCTGAAAATTCTCTTAACCCAAAGTTTCGCAAGCTGGGGATAAGCGGCTATGCCGGTTCGGCTAAGCCTGATGATTTATACCGGATTCAGGGTCTTGATGTGGATAGCTTAGTAAAGACAGTCCTTGCGGAGATTGATAAGTAATGGCTTGACCCAAAAATCATTCATCGAAAAGTAAGAATTTTACATTATTGGGAGAGAAACTCAGAAACACCTGCCTGTCCTGCGGACGCAGGCAGGTTTGAGGAAAAAGAAGCAATGCCTACTGAGGAAGAGATCTTTCTGGAAGAGGAGAAGCTGCGAAGACTGCGAAGGATCGTCGATACTACCGCCTTCATCCTGCGCAGGAAGAGGCTTATTGGGAGGGAGGCCTGGACGCTAATGGAGTCTACCAAGGCCCAGGTTCTGGAGCTCTTTCCGGATAAAGAAGAGACGTTTGAGCTTATCTATAAGCCCAGATTCTTACGAATAATCTGGGAAAATATGTTTCAAAAAGAGGTCTGGTGAAGGACACAATTGGACTTGTATCTGTCGGAAAAGTTGACTTGCGGGTACTGAGACATCTGTCAGAGGACATCAATAAGGTTGCTCCTCTAAAATTAAGTTACCGGCCTACGCCGATAGCTAATCCATACTGAATTGCACTATTTTCCGAATCCCCAAAGTCAGGCATTAGGTAGATAAGTCTGAAATTCAGGCCAAAAGTTGCCGTAGCAACCTTTATTCCCCCTCCGATTTGCCCTCCCCAGCTAGTCCTATTTTTGTCCAGCCCCTCAATTTCTTCACCGCTTATCGTAGTAAACCAGAGACCGGTCCCGGCAATAAGGTAGGGTACAATATTTGAATCAGGTTGGAAGAAAAAGACCACCGAGTCAGTAATCGGAATCTGCCTTACTGTTAACCTGACTCCATTATTCTGCCCTGAAGGCAGAACCTCTAAACCATATTGGGTATAGCCCACAGCCAGATCGTTTGCCAGATTTGGATTTATTCGATACCGAACCGCAAGGCTGAAGCTAAATCCGGTGGAAGCCC
>JAUWWP010000255.1 GCA_030616835.1 Deltaproteobacteria bacterium
ATCAATATCTCAAAATTGCCTAATGTCCCTGTTTTATTGTAAAATTGCCTGAAAGTGTTTATTTATCTATAACTACTTCGACCTGATTGTAAAATAAAAAGTTAGTGAATCCTGCATAATTAAAGGTTCTAATAGCATGAATTACAATTAAGTGGGGACACTAAGGAATTTCTTAATTAGGGATTATATCTCCCGGCATGCTCAGCTGAGGTCTTCTATTTTCTGCCTGGTTCTCTCTCCCTCAGCCGCGATAAGCTTTGCAATCATCCGGAATCCCTCATCCATCTTGTTCAGAACCTTCCCGTTCTGTTTTAAAAGCTTAGCAAGGTAAATTGAGAGAATAGCTCCGATAAGAGTAAAAATGAGATTAAAAACTAATGAAATAATGTCCATTTCTAACACCTCCATTATAAATTATACCATAGGACATTTCCTTCGACAAGCCCTTCGACCCCGCTGGCCATCGGGGCTCAGGACATGACTCAGGACAAACATTTGCATTTTGCACTTTGCAATTTCCATTTTGCAATTTCCTATCTCTCCTTTAGATATTTTGAGTATCTTGTCAGGGCAGCAAGTGCCCGGGCTGCCTGTAATGGAGTGGGATAAATAACCCTTCCCGCTTTACTGAAGGCTCTTACCGTGGGAGAGCTTGCGGCCCGGTCACCTAAAGAGAAGGTGGAGCAGGAGATAATGGGCTTGTTATACTTCCTGCTGAGCTTCAGGACAGCATCGGCATGCTTTCGGTCCTGCTTTTTTGAGTCTTTCAGCATCATTTTTGCCACCTCTTGATATTGAGGAAAGGCCTGGGCCGATCTCGCCATCCTTTTTCTCATGGTACCAAAGCCGACGCCTAATTGAATTAGTGAGTCGATCTGGGGAGACTTAATCAATATTTCCATACATTTGAGCATGCTCTCCTCGCCTCCCCCAGCAGCGAGATCCACCGGGTTGTTATGGCTCCAACGGGATGGGAGAAACTCGTTCATTTCTCTTATTGCTTCTTTCGGCAAGGCAACCACATCCAGTCCCTGACTGGCACAGGCATCTGCACCCAGCACGCCCCAGCCACCTCCCCGGGTAATTATGCCTACCCGATTGCCTGGGGGTAGAGGCTGCCCGATGAAGGTAGCTGCGATAAGAAACATCTCGTCAAGGTCACCTACCCGGATCACACCGGCCTGGCGGCATACGGCATCGAAAATGGCATCTGATCCGGCCAGGGCCCCGGTATGAGAGCTACACGCCTTCCCTCCGGCCTCGGTATGCCCGCCCTTAAGAACCACAATGGGCTTGCTCCGGGTCACTTTCTTAGCCACCTCAAAAAACCTTCTCCCATTATCCACTCCCTCAATGTAAGCCAAGATGACCCTGGTTCCGGGATCTTCTCCGTAATACTCGATAATATCCTCACAGAATGTGACAGCCTCGTTGCCGCTACTGACAACTTTATTGAAGCCAATGTTATAAAGTTCGGAAAAAAACATTAAACTTCCACCCACATTTCCACTCTGGGAAACCATAGATAGGGGCCCTTCGGGCAGGGTAGCCGGTGAGAAAAAGGCATTCAGATTGGAATCTAAACACATAATCCCCATACAGTTGGGACCAATAACCACCATATTGGTTTTTTCTATCTCCCGGATTAACTCTTCCTCCAGCTCTTTCTCCTCCGGCCCTACCTCACTATAACCGGCGGTAATGATCACCGCAGCTTTCGCCTTTTTCCGCTTACAGTCCCTCAGGGCATCGATTACCCGGGCAGGCGGTATCATTATTATCACCAGATCGATTTCATCCGGAACATCCGCCAAATCTGGGTATGCCTTAAGGCCAAGGATTTCCTTTTCTCGCAGATTTATCGGATAAATATTTCCCTTGAAGCCTCCGGTGATAATACTGAAGGTAATCCCGAATCCCCACTTGGGAGGAGTCGGCGAGGCACCGATCAGTGCTATTGATTTGGGATAAAAAAGCGGCTCAAATTTTTTTAGAATCTTGGACATATCTTCACTTCTTCTCAGGGCATAGCAGGGAATAGCAGGGAGTAGCAAGAAATAGCAGGGATTATTTCCCCTTGACCCCTCTTTTTATCTCCCCCAGGGACATCCGGGCGAGCTCAATTATATTGTATCCACTCATCCCGCACTCCTGGGCATCGGCCTCGAGACCCCGACGACACATCGGACACAGATAGCAGAGAAACTGGGCACCTGCTCGCTTAGCATCGCTCAGGTTTCTATCCCGCAGTGCCCGAGCTCGATCCGGGGCAAATAGCTGCAGCGCGAGTGAGCAGCAGAGACAGTTGTCTCGATCGTATTCTCGTTTCACCCGCTCCACCCCGATTAGCTCGAAGATCTCATCAATCGCTCCTTCCTTACCAGGAGAAAACCGTGAGGCACAGGGTCGCTGATAGGCAACCCGCATACCAAGCCGCGAGAGGGCTCCCTGATTTTCCTTTAAATAGTCACGGAGGTATTCGATCACATGTACCGGACGAAACGGCACCTTGATCCCGTACGAAGGAACCACATCGGTCAGCATCGAGTAGCAGTCATCGTGGATCAGGATGATCTCCTCCGCCCCGGTAGCAGGTAAGTTGTCCACAAAGGCCTGGGCATGGCGGCGGGTTACCGAGCCTGCCCCGAGGTGATGAAAAAGTATGTAGCAGAAAAAATGCCGGCCCTTAAGCAGGGGAAGCCCCTCGAACATCTTTCCCTCAAACAGTCCCGGGTCACTCCGGTGAAACACACAGGCAGAAACCATCCTCTGCGTCTTCTCCGGCACCCGAACTTCAGTGGTCACTGCATATTGCGCCTCGTTTTCGGAGATTGTCTCCGGGGAAATGCCGAGGGAGTTGAACTCTTCCTGCCGGGCGAGGATCAGATCGAAGGGCCGGGCCTGGTTCGGGCAATACTCGTTACAGGCAAAACAGGTGATGCAAGCTGAAAGGATCGGTGCCTCCTTGCCCGCAATCATGGTCTCGATCTCAGTCTTCGCTCGCTCCTTGTCGTAATCAACATACAGGCAGCGGGAAAGACAGGTACCGCAGCGCTTACATTTATCCGGATCAAACACCACTTATCCTCTCAGTACCACACCCCAATGACAAATGACAAAATCCAAATTCCAAATGAAATCCAAAATCCTAATGTCAAATCCGTCTACGCTTAGAGCTATGGCGGACAGGTCCCCCTCACCCTGACCCTCTCCCCAAAAAGGGGAGAGGGAAATGGTTGGTAATGAAAAAACTCAACCCTTCGACAGGCTCAGGACAGGATGACAAATGCCAATCCTGAGGAGCCCCGATGGGCATCGGGGCGTCTCGAAGGGCTCAGGATTTCGGTTTGTTTCGTGTAATTCGTGAAATTCGTGGTTTAATCCGCATCATTTCATCACTGACTTTCGAAAACCAAGGTTTATCAGCTTCCACGGGAGGACAGCCTTGAGAAATTTTGTCAGATGGGTGTCGAACCCGATTGGATGGCGGAAAGCCGTCTTCTTACCGGCACATATTTTCTCTACCCGCTTTGCCACTCTCCGGGGTGGAGTGCCGAACTGCCGCCCGCGGGAATATCCCCGCACCAGTTTGCTTATCCGGTAGAACGGGGATGACTCACTCAGGCCTTCATCCACGATAGTCATGGATTCCACCATCTTTGTTTTCATCACGCCGGGTTCCAGGAGATGGACATCGATGCCATAAAGTTTCATCTCGGTGGAAAGGCTTTCGGCAAAACCCTCAAGCGCAAACTTGGATGAGTGGTAAGGAGCAAAGAAGGGAAAGGCAAGAAGCCCACCGCTGGAGCCGGTGATTATTATCCGGCCATGTCCCTGTTTTTTCATGATCGGGATGACCGCCTTTACCACGGCGATAGTACCGAATACATTCACATCGAACTGGGCCTTGAAAAGCTCCAGGGACGTATCCTCAATAGGGCCGAGCAGCCCGTAGCCCGCATTGGCGAAGAGCACATCAATACCCCCACCCTCACTGACGATCTTCTCAACTCCGGCAGCGATGGAGGCCTTGTCGGTTATGTCCATCCTGATCCATTCAAAGCTACTGTCCTCAGGTGGCGGAGTGCGAGAGGCACCAAAAACCCGGTAACCACACCCAGCCAGATGGTTAGCAACAACAAGTCCCAGCCCGCGGCTGGCACCGGTGATCAAGACTGTCTTACCCATAACCCCTCCCACGTCTATCCAACAAATCCTGACTCTTTCTATCAAAGGCTGAAGGATATGTCAAGGATTTGGAATTTGATCATTGGGATTTAAACCACGAATTACTCGAATTACACGAAACAATTTTCCCTTTGGGGATTTAAACCACGAATTACTCGAATTACACGAAATAATTTTCCCTTTTGAGATTTAAACCACGAATTTCACGAATTACACGAAATAATTTTCCCTTTTGAGATTTAAACCACGAATTTCACGAAATAATTTTCTCTTTTGGGCTTTGGTCATCTTGTCCTGAGCCTTGTCGAAGGATGGGATTTGCTTTGATTATCTTGGTGTGGGCTCCTCGGCGGTGAGTAGAGACATAAGGAAGCTCGACGAACGAAGGTCGGTGGAAACGGGGCTCAAGAAG
>JAUWWP010000562.1 GCA_030616835.1 Deltaproteobacteria bacterium
CCATCGGTAAAAAGGTTAAAGTAACTGATCTCCCCGCTCCGGTTATCCCTGAGAGCCAACAATGTATTGAGGGATTTAGCTAAGGAAGCGATGCTTCCCTCTCCCCTCTGAAGATCCCCATCTACCACCCCAAAGACCCCCAGATTATCACTGCTTGCCTGGAAAGTCCCCTCCCTCCCCGGATAAAGTTTTGAGTAAAAATTGAGTAGCCCGCTAATACTCCCACTCTTCACATTTCCCTGGGCAAGGTAGATATTCATATTATTTATACGCAGGGAGAAGGGCTTATCCGCCTTTCCCGAAGGAGGGACCGGAAGCGGCGAGCCCCGAAAAAAGAGCTTGAAATAATCAGCTAATCCTGCCCCGACCTCTCCCCCCCGAGGGCCGAAACTAACTCCGAACCAACCAACAAGACCAATAGCAAGCAAACTCAGAAATATTCTTTTCAGATACTTCACTGGCTAATCCTGGGTAGTTTACCTATTTAGTTGATAATTCCAGCTATGTCGGCTCATTTCGGATTATTGTAGGTAAAAAATCCCAATATCAACTAAGAAATCCTAAATTCTAAATCCTAAACTCTAAACAAATTCTAAATTCAAATTAGCCAAATTCAAAACTATTTTGTCTGTTAAAGATCGTAATCCCTTCGACGACCCTTCGAGTACCTCAGGACAGGGCTCAGGACAGGGTTTTGTATTTTGAATTTTGGTCATTTAGTATTATTTAGGATTTGGTGCTTAGTGCTTAGGATTTATTCAGCAGTTCTTTCTTCTAAATCATATATTTTGTCATTTGAACTTTGGACTTTGTTTGGACTTTGAGCTTTGACATTTGACATTATACCCCTGTATTCCGTTAAGAGCCACCGGTATCTTAAAGTGTTTTACCAACCACTAAAGGATCACTACCAGAGATCCCAAACACTAAACTCTTAGATCCACCTTCAGCTTAAAGAGCCTTACTGCTGGCAGATCCAGGATATCGCTGATCCCGCTTCGGCTACGGATCTCTTTTAGATACTGCCCAATCTTCTCTTTCGAGTCGGCAATGAAAGTGAACCAGATATTATATCTATGTCTCCTCCGGTAGTTATGGGTCACTCCGGGATAGGAGTTAATTAGCTCCACAAACCGCTGCACCTCTTCCTCCGCTACTCGGGCAGCACAGAGGGTACTGGCATACCCCAGCTTTCTGGAGTCAAACTCAGCCCCGATCTTTCTGATAATTCCTTTCTGCTTCAGCCGCTTAATTCGCTCCAGGGCCTCCCGCTCGGAGATGCCTGTCTCCTGGCCGATCTCCAAAAATGGCCTGGAAATCAGAGGAAAGTTAGATTGGATCCTATTCAAAATGGCCCGGTCAATCTTATCCATACTGGAATGACCAAATCCCAATCCGCCTCCGTCCACCTTTGGTGGACTACGGCGGGCAAGTCCGCCGGAGCTTCAGCGAAGGCGGGCCAAATCAATCCCTTCGATGAGCTCAGGACAAGCATTTGCAATTTGCATTTTTCATTTTGCAATTTGCAATTTCATCCGGGGCTGGTAGCTGCAGAAGGGCTCTTCCTCCAGATAATCTCCGGTCTGGAAATAGGCCCGGGCCCGACATCCGCTACAGATGAGCTTATAC
>JAUWWP010000306.1 GCA_030616835.1 Deltaproteobacteria bacterium
CAATATCCGCAGTTCCGCTAACCGTCACATCGCCAGCAATTATAATGACCCCATTCTCCGGAGAAGTAATACGCACGACCGCCTCCGTGTCATAGGAATAAGTTCCGGGCAGGCTGACGGGTTCAGCAACGGGCGTTGGTGTTACCGTTACCTCAGTATAATCACCACCCGGTGAACAGATCACGATAGAAGTATCGGTCCAGGAAGTAATGGTTGCCCCGGTTCCATTAAAGCTAACCGTACCGGTATTTGGTCCAAATTTTGAACCGCTGATGGTCACCGAATCTCCGAGGCATCCAGTAGTAGGAATAACACTACTGATATTGCACGGCGGCGGAATATCGGTAACTGTAAAGGCTTCCAGAAGAGTGCCGGTCTTGCCATCAGGGTTAGTTATAGTGAGGTCATAAATGCCTGGTGGCAGTCCGGCGGGAACTATTGCAGTGAGCTTTTGGGAATTATGGAAAATAATATCTTTTAAAGGATTGCCTTCTAAAGAGGCAGTGATGTTTGTCATTATTTCGGCTTTATCATCTTTGTCCAATTTTTCCTTTATCTGGGCAAGGAAGCCTTCCCCTGTTATCTCCACATCTGTGGAAATGCCATTCCAGCCCTTGGGGGGGGTTATTTCTTTAGGAGATGGAGAGATTTTTTTCTCCTCCGCACACCCCATAAGCCCTATCAGGGCTACGGCTAAAGCAATAGATAAATTCCTGAGCTTCATAACATTACCCTCCTGAATATATTATACAATATTCCATAAAAAATAAGCAAAAAATGTTCCAATTCCTTACGAAACAAAAGGAACTCCAATTTATTGGGGAATTTAGATTTAACTACTTGATAATTAAAGACTTTTAGAGTAGGATTTTTAAATTATAATGCAATAATGGAGAATAAAGGATAAGCCCTTTTAATGTATCAATCAAAATACTATGAAAAAAATACGCATATGGAGAAAAAATGTCAATTGTTGGGAACAGCTCCCTACTTTATTGTATTCTGTCAAGAGTGTAGCCTGAGCTCCTAAAACATAAACCTATATCCTACTCCAACAATTAATCCCCCAACATTGCCCTCTATGGTTGAACTCGACGTCTCAAGCTTCGAATCCAATTTGGAGTAATTATATTTAAGCTCCACCAAGGCATTACCCGGACCAAGCTTCATCTCCACTCCGCCCAGGCCGTGAACCCCAAATACCCAGGAATTAGAGGTGAGGGTGGGCTGACGGGAATAGGAGAGCTTGGAATTAGTAACCAGCACCCCTAACCCTCCCCCTACATAGGCCCTGAGCCTACCAGCGGGAATCCGGTATATCCCATTTACGAAGATAGGAATAATTTTCAAATCTATCCCGTATTTATAGTCACCTGCCTCATCCTGACCGGACTCCTCATTGGAGGAGGAATAATACCCTGCCTCCAGGGAAATGGCTGTGACTCTGCTGAGCCAGGGGAATATATAGCTACCCTCTAACCCCGGATAAAAGCCCGAGACTTTCCCAAAGTTTGTAATATAGCCGAATTTTGGCCCGATCCCAAAGTTCCTCGGCCTGGGCGTTAATACGATCTTGGCTACTTTGGTAAAGTCCCCCCGGGGATTAGTGATCGTGATTCGGGCGATCTGCTCATGCTTCTCCTTGGAAGCGATATAGTTAAAGGAATAGTTTCCATCCCCATGTTCCTTCACCTCCTCCACCCTCCCCCGGGAGGCAGTAACCAATAGTGATTCACCAATTATCGGATTCCCGCTGGCATCGGTAATTTTAGTAGTGATTTTGGAAGAGGAAGTTCCATCGGCCTGAAGGGAAAGGGAAGTGGCTTCGACCGCAATCAGGGCGGGCTTCCCGGTTACCAGGCTTACCCGCCCTTCCTTTTCCAGAAAGAAATACCTACTCCGATCTCTACCTATCCCCATCTTCAGCGAGGCCCTAATCCTGACACCTTCTTTACTTCGCTTCTTCGGACTCGTTAACCAGGCCGTATATACCCCATCTCCCATATCCCCAATTTTGCTCAGCTTCCCCCGATCGGCGAGTATCCTCACTGCCTTTCCCGGCAGGGGATTTCTTGCCTGGTCTTTTAGCTCCACCCGGATAGCTGCCCGGGAGCGGCCATCAGCCACTAAAGACCTTGGCTTTACTTGTAAGCTCATCTCGGTAGGAAGAAACCCGGCCCATAATTTAATCTCCCCTGAATCCCTCAGCTCCTTTCCCCCTCCGGGGATATAAGCCTTTATGCTCACCGTCTTCTGCCTTTCGCCCCCGGGCAATCCCACCGGGGTGAAATAATCGGCTACATAGACCCCGGGGCTCTTCTCCCTGATCGGAGAGACCTCGCCGGTACTCGCGGTGATTATTACCTTTCCCTTCCTCCTGGGCTTACCGAACCGGTCAATTACAAATACCCTGACCTTTGCCCGGGAATTACCATCAGCCACCAGCTTCTGGGGAATAATATGAATCTTCATTAACTTGAATTTGGATACCTTAAGATCCATAGTCTCCCTACTTACATTTCCGAAGGAATCAGTTACGGTAAGGGTAGCATAGTTAAATCCCGGAGGAACCGTCAGGGGAAGCTCAAATTCCCCACTGTCCCCCGAATCTACCACCCCTAACTCCTTTTTGCCGACCTTGATAGCCACTTGAGAATTGGGCTTAGTTCGCCCTTCAAGCCGAGTTTGGCCAGTAAGTGGAATCGGAAGCATCTCCAGTGCCGTTAACCCCCCGGACTCTGCCTTTATAGTAACAATTGCTACTTGAGGATATTTTTCCGGAGGAAGAGTGTAGGTTGCCCGGTATTTTCCCTTACCAAGGTTCTTAATCTCGGCAATCTTGCCCACTGTGCTCTCTGCGGTTAATTTCGCATTCCCAATAGCCTGGCCAATCTTGTCCTTCACAGTAATATTTAACTTTACTTTCTTCATCTTCCCGATAATTACCACACCGGGACTAAATGAGGCTGAGACGGATAGACCTTGATCGGGATAGGCTTTCATCCTGAAGGCCTTGGAAACCATTAATCCCTGGACCCGGGCTCGGGCAGTGATTTTGATGAACTTTGTCTCGATAAGCTCCAGAGGAGTGAGAAAAGCGGTATAAAATCCCGGGGTTAACTCCTTAGGGGAGGTAATTGCCCCTATTTCTGTTTTGACCTCAAGGGTTTGGTTTTGAAGGAGATGAGCTTTTTGATCTAAGATAATGAAGGTGAATGGATACTGAGAGGTTCCATCACCTATGAGCCTCTGGGTTAGTGGAATTAGCTCTATCCTGAAGCTCTCCGGTTGGGCGTATATAACTTTGGGATTAACCAGCAGAAATGCAATAATTATAATGCCCTGAATAATCCCTTTGGAGAATCTATTCACCATGAATTGTCCCGCTTACCCGCGGAATTTAAGCCTACTTCGCCGTAGTGGCTACGAAGGCTGAATCCAAATGCCAATAGATAGGACTCGAGGGTTCCAGTCCCTGCTATTCCCTGCTACTAAATCCCGTGATGATGCGTGCATCATTTTACGGGACCCTGCTACTCCCTGCTATTCCTTGCTACTCCCTCAGCTTCTTCAGCCTCTCCAACTCACTTTGCATCCTTAAATTTTGTTCCCTCAGCCTTTTATTGACTTCAACCATCTCCTCTATCCTCTTCCTGAATTTAAATTTGCTATCCTGCTTCTCCAGGGCCTTTTTGATATTATTTTTAACCTTTGTTATATCCTCAAAGGGTTTGGTTAAATAGCTAATTACCCCTAATTCTATGGCCTCCATAACGGATTCAAAGGAGGCATATCCGGTAACTATTATTATCTCGGTATCCGGACTTAGCTTTTTAGCCCTCTTAATCACCTCCAGCCCATTTATTCCCGGAAGGTTTTTATCTACGATAACTAAATCAAAAAACTCCCTCTCAATGGCCTCCAAACCTTCCTCCCCGGTTCTGGCTAC
>JAUWWP010000492.1 GCA_030616835.1 Deltaproteobacteria bacterium
ACACCTCAACCATTACTGTCCAGTTAGCTCATATTAGCATCCCGGAGGTAACGGTTAGCTCTCCTACTGTCAGGGTGCCGGTAAACATATTTATTGATCCTGCAAACATTACTCCCGTTCTGGTTGATGGGGTAACCATAGATGGATTCGGGGGGTATGATTTTGTAATAAGTTGGTCCGGGCCGGCCACCCTTATAGGCCTGGAAGGAAGTAAAATCGGCGGTTTTTACTGTGAGAACCTCAGTGCTCTCCCTCGAAGTCCTAATGATCCTGATGGGAACGGAACGGTTACTATCAGTGGGGGCACGGCCCGCTTCAACGGAGCAGTCACTTTCTCCTCCCCTACCAAACCCGAAGGGTTTTTTAATGCTGCTAACCTGATCTTTACCGCAACCGGGGACACCGACATTATCATTGATCTATATAACAGTGACTCTACCAGCTTTGTGGATAAACAGAATATTCCTGTCGCTGCCGATAGAAAACAGAGTGGAAGATTGATCGTCAATCCTTAGGGAAAAGGAGGAAAGATATGTTTAAAAGAACTCTAATACCTCTGGCATTTCTCAGCATAATGGCATTTTTAGCCTCCCCGGTCCTGGCTCAGGAGGAAGAAGCGGCTGAGGAGCAAGGAGCAGTGGAGCAAAAGATCGAGGAGCTTGCCGATAAGATCGTCGAGGCCTTCGAGGGGGTGGAGGTCAGGGAAGAGGTGAATCGCATCGCTGTGGTTCGCTTCACTAACTTAGGGCCTATGGCCTCGGAAAAGAAGATGGGACAGATCGTGGCCGAGCTTCTGACCACCTTCCTGGCGCGCAGGCCCCAGTTTCAACTGGTAGAGAGGGAGCAGATCGAGAAGATCCTGGATGAGCTGAAGCTCAGCCTCCTGGGGCTGGCCGAGGCCGAGAATGCCGAAAAGGTAGGTAAGCTTCTAAATGCCCGAGCGATTATCACCGGGAGTGTTTCCGAGATAGGCGAGATCTTCTCCATCAATGCCCGGCAGGTTGATGTGGGAACCGGAGAGGTTATCCTGGCGGTTAAGGTTGAGCTCCACCAGTCGGCCATGCTTGGCCTCCCGGAGAAATATCTGGTGAGGCGAACCAGATCCGAGGCGATGTTTCGCTCCTTTATCCCCGGCTGGGGCCAGTTCTACAATGAGCAGCCGGTCAAAGGGTATTTATTCAGTGGGGTGGAGCTGGGGCTAATCGGCACTTCAATTGCTTTTTATTTCCTGGGAGATTCGGCCAACGATAAATACGACGATGCCACTACTGAATCAGACGCTATAAAATATGATGAGCTAAGGAGAGATCGCTTTAAAGCCGGCGATATCTTACTATACACTGCCATCGGGATCTGGGCACTAAATATTGTAGATGCCTACCTCAACGGGCCCGATGTGGAGGAGGTAAAGGTGGCGGGCAGGGAGCAGGAAGTAGGAAGTAGGAAGCAGGAAGTAGGAAGTAATAAGCAGGAAGGAGTATCGATTTTCACCTGGGAAGGGGAAGGCAAAAAACGAGAGATTGGATTAGCTTACAACTTTAGATTTTAACCATGGGTTAACCCTGATTGTAATATACTCATTTAAGCAAAAAAGGAGAAAGTTATGAAGAGAAAAAAATTGTTGATAATCTTGCTGCCTATCTGCCTGATTAGCTTCTTGTTAATGGCCTGCGGGGAATTTTATGATTTCGATCATGACAATATTAATGATCCTCAGTATCCAAGGGGTAATCTCCAGGGAATTGCCCGGTTACAATGGGGAAGCGATCACAGCGGGATCAGGGTTAGCTTATCCGAACCCGGTTACACAGCAATTACTAATATGCTCGGAATTTTTAAAATAACCGGCATACCGGCAGGACAGAGCTATGCCCTGACCGCATCTAAGAAAGGCTTTAATAACGCAACCTCATTAGTTGCAGTCTCTGCCAACGAAGAGATAGATCTGGGAGTTATCCTTTTACAGTCTGAGTTCGGGAGAATAGCAGGGGTAGTTAAAAAAGAGGGCGCCGATCTTCACTACGGGATCAATGTAGCAATATTAGATGACCTTTCTATAGATGCCATAACTTATATTGATGGGAGCTATGTGATTTCTAATGTTCCCCCCGGGCCACACATTCTATATGCATCTGCCCCACCACCATATTATCCGGTAGAGTCTCCTGTCCCAGTTGATGTAATTCCCGGGACAACAGTAACTGCAGATGATCTTGAACTTCCCACAGCTCCCCTTTCCCCAATTGCGGAGGATGCTTATCCCATAAATTCAAGCGCGATTGCGGTAACCTGGAGGCCCAACCCTGAGGAGACTCAGGAGATTAAGGGCTATAATGTAC
>JAUWWP010000023.1 GCA_030616835.1 Deltaproteobacteria bacterium
CCGGGCATCACCATCTCTACCTTCTCCGGAAGGTTCACTACCCCGGTAACATCCGTAGTGCGAAAATAAAACTGGGGCCGATACCCATTGTAAAAAGGAGTATGCCTTCCCCCCTCCTCCTTCTTTAAAATGTAGGTCTGGGCCCGGAAGGAGGTGTGAGGCGTGATTGTGCCCGGGTGAGCCAATACCTGTCCCCGCTCTACCTCATCGCGCTTCATCCCCCTGAGGAGCACCCCAATGTTGTCTCCCGCCTGACCCTCATCAAGCAACTTGCGAAACATCTCCACCCCGGTGGCCACCGTCTTCTGGGTGGGCCTTATCCCTACTACCTCCACCCCTTCTCCTACCTTCACTATCCCCCGCTGTACCCTCCCGGTTACCACCGTCCCCCTTCCCGAGATGCTAAATACATCCTCAATCGGCATCAAAAAGGGCTTGTCCACATCCCGCTTGGGCTCCGGAACATACTCGTCTATTGCCTTCAGTAATTCCAATATCGGAGAGCAGGTCTTACAGTCCTCCTTCCCACACCCACACTCAAGTGCCTTCAAGGCACTACCAGAAACCACCGGTATCTGGTCCCCAGGAAAGTCATACTCGCTCAGGAGCTCCCTTACCTCCAACTCCACTAACTCCATTAACTCCTGGTCATCCACCATGTCAGCCTTGTTCAAAAAGACCACGATATACGGTACCCCTACCTGCCGGGCTAACAGGATATGCTCCCGGGTCTGAGGCATTGGTCCATCCGCCGCCGAGACCACCAGAATCGCCCCATCCATCTGGGCCGCCCCGGTGATCATGTTCTTGATAGAGTCAGCATGCCCCGGACAGTCAATATGTGCATAATGACGCTTCTCGGTCTGAAACTCAACATGGGCAATCGCTATGGTTATCCCTCTCTCCTTCTCCTCGGGTGCCTTGTCAATCTGCTCAAACGGGATGTATTCGGCCAAACCTCGATTACTCAGGATCCTGGTTATTGCCGAGGTCAGCACGGTCTTACCATGATCCACATGCCCGATTGTCCCGATGTTCAAGTGCGGCTTGGTTCGCTCAAACTTTAACTTTGCCATCTCTCCCTCCCTGGGTTTAGAAATTGCAAATTAAGAAAATATTCCCTCCCTTATGCCGAAGAAGCTAAGTTCATACTATCCCGGACTGCCCCCTGCACTCCTGCCGCGATCTTCTCAGAAATAGAGGAAGGAACCGGCTGGTAGCAGTTAAACTGCATTGTGTAGGTAGCTTGGCCCCGGGTAGCAGAACGCAGGTCAGTAGCATAGCCAAACATCTGCGCCAGAGGTATTCTGGCCTCAATAACCCTACTCCCAGCCCGCTGCTCCGTCCCCAGGATCTTACCCCGGCGGGCGCTGATATCGTTGATGACCTCCCCTAAAAACTTTTCGGGGACTACTACTTCTACATCCATGATCGGCTCCAACAGTATGGGTCCAGCCTTCTTCACCCCCTCTTTGGAGCCAATCGATCCGGCAATCTTAAAGGCCATCTCTGAGGAATCAACCTCATGGTAGGAGCCATCGAGCAGAGTAACCTTCACATCTACTATCGGGTAACCGGCAAGTACCCCCACCTCCATAGTCCCTTCGATTCCCTTTCTGATCGCAGAAATAAATTCCTTGGGGATTGATCCACCCCTGGTCCCATTAACGAACTCAAAGCCTTCTCCCCTTTGCCGGGGGGCTAGTTCCAGGAAAACATGCCCATACTGCCCCCGCCCGCCAGACTGCCGGATATACTTTCCCTCCGCCTCCACTCTCAGAGTAATTGTCTCCTTATAAGCCACCTGCGGCTTGCCTACATTGGCACCTACCCTGAATTCTCTAAGCAGGCGGTCAACGACGATCTCCAGGTGGAGCTCACCCATCCCCGAGATAATTGTCTGACCAGTTTCCTCTTCATTCTTAATCTGAAAGGATGGATCCTCAGCAGCCAATTTAGCCAGAGACTCCACTAATTTTTCCTCATCCACCTTGGTCTTTGGCTCAATAGCAATAGAGATAACCGGCTCCGGAAAATCCATTGCCTCCAGCACTATCGGGCTTCGCTTATCACATAGAGTATTGCCGGTAGTAGCATTCTTCAATCCCACGGCGGCGGCAATATCCCCGGCATAAACCTCCTTTATCTCTTCCCTCTTATTAGCATGCATCTTCAGAAGCCGGTTAATCCGCTCTTTGTTCTTCTTGGTAGAGTTATAGACCTCGGTCCCACTCAGAAGAGATCCTGAGTAAACCCGAAAGAAGGTTAACTGCCCTACATAAGGGTCTGTCATTGTCTTAAAAACCAGGGCGGAAAACGGCTCTTCATCAGCCGGATACCTTCTCTGCTCCTTTCCTGTATGTGGGTTTATTCCCTCAACCGGATGAACATCAATAGGGGCCGGGAGATAATCCACCACGGCATCCAAAAGTGGTTGCACCCCTTTGTTTCTAAAGGCAGCTCCGCAAAGCACTGGTATCAGCTTTATTTTCAGAGTAGCTGTCCGAAGAGCTCTTCTAATCTCAGCCTCGGAGATCTTTTCTCCGGCCAAATATTTTTCCGTCAACCCTTCATCGTGCATAGCTACCGTCTCCAGGAGCTGATCGTGATACTTCTCTGCCTGTTCCTTAAACTTGGAAGGTATCTCTCTCTCCTGGAACTTAGCGCCCAGAGTTTCCTGGTCATAAACTACCGCTTTCATCTTTATCAGATCAATGATTCCCTGAAAATCCTCCTCTTCCCCTAAGGGAATTTGAATTGGAAGGGGATTTGCCTTAAGCCGGGTGTGCATCATCTTCACTACTAGGGAAAAATCTGCCCCTACCCGATCCATTTTATTGACGAAGGAAATCCGGGGGACTCGGTACCGGTCCGCCTGTCGCCATACCGTCTCTGACTGGGGCTCTACCCCTCCCACCGCGCAGAAAATAGCAATGGCTCCATCCAGCACCCTTAAGGAGCGCTCCACCTCGATAGTAAAATCCACATGACCTGGGGTGTCAATGATATTGATGCGATGATCCTGCCAGAGACAGGTGGTAGCTGCCGAGGTGATAGTAATCCCTCTTTCCTGTTCCAGCTCCATCCAATCCATGGTGGCGGTACCATCATCCACCTCCCCGATCTTATAAGATACCCCGGTATAATAAAGGATTCTCTCGGTAGTTGTAGTCTTGCCCGCATCGATATGGGCCATTATTCCGATATTTCTTATTTTCTCTAAAGGAATATTGCGTCCCACCAGTTACTAACCTCCGATCCTTGAACTTAACCTCAGCTAAAGGAAAATTCACCTTTTTTGTCTGGTTACCATCGATAATGAGCAAAGGCTTTATTAGCCTCGGCCATCTTATGAACATCTTCCCTCTTCTTTACTGCTGACCCTTTATTGTTGGCTGCATCAAGAATCTCCCCGGTTAACTTCTCTACCATCGTCTTCTCCCCTCGCTTTTTAGCATTACCCACCAGCCAACGCAGCCCCAGGGCCACTCTTCTCCCCGCTCTTACCTCCACTGGAACCTGATAGGTTGCTCCTCCTACCCTTCGGGATTTGGTCTCCAAGACTGGTTTAACATTGTCCAGTGCTTTTTTAAAGATCTTTAATGGCTCTTCCCCGGTCTTCTGTTCAATAAGATCGAAAGTGCGGTAAACTATGAATTCAGCTGAGCTCTTCTTACCCTTGCGTAAGATGTAGCAAATTAGTTTAGTTATCAGCTTATCATTATATTTTGGGTCCGGCGGAATATCCCTTCTGGAAACCGCTCCTTTTCTTGGCATCTTAACCTCTTACCTTGGCTATGATTGGGACATAAGGGGAAGATTTAGTGCCACCCCTTTAGTGCTTGTCCTGAGCTTGTCGGAAGAATATCTAATGTCAAATGCCAAAGCTCAAAGTTCAAATGAAATCCAAAGCCCAAATGACAAAATAAAAGAAGAAAGGTCTTTTGATATTTAGTCATTTGACATTCATTTGACATTGGGATTTTGGGATTTGGATTTAATCGATTGGGTATTTTGTTTCGTCCAGCCTTCTCCTGGGGAAAATAATTATTTTTATCTCCGAATCACAGTTACTTGGATCTCTTGGTCCCGTATTTGGAGCGCCCTTTTTTTCTGTCTTCTACTCCATCTGAATCTAAGGTTCCCCGAATAACATGATACCTTACTCCGGGCAGATCCTTAACTCTCCCTCCCCGAATAAGCACCACGGAGTGCTCTTGCAGGTTATGACCCACCCCCGGGATATAGGAGGTTACTTCGAACCCATTAGTCAGTCTTACCCGGGCAACCTTTCTTAATGCCGAGTTCGGCTTCTTAGGAGTAGTGGTATAAACCCGAATACATACCCCCCGCTTTTGCGGTGAAGATTGCAGGGCTGGGGTTTTATCTTTTCTTCTAAGCTTCTGGCGCCCTTTCCTAACTAGCTGATTAATGGTGGGCATTATTAGCCTTCCTGTGATTCGGACATAAGGGAAACATTTAGGGCCGCCCCTTTAGTGTGTGTCCTGAGCCTGTCGGAAGAATATCTAAGCCTACTTCGCCGTAGTGGCTACGAAGGCTGAATGTCAAATGCCAAAGCTCAAAGTTCAAATGAAATCCAAAGTCCAAATGACAAAATAAAAGAAGAAAGGTGCTTTGACATTTAGTTATTTGACATTCATTTGACATTTGGATTTTGGCATTTGGATTTAATGGATTCGGTATTTTGCTTCGCTCAGCCTTCCCCGGGGGAAAGTAAGTAATTATTGTTGTGTCCGAATTGCAATTAGCCTCCATCTCCCCCTACAGCTACTTCTAAGAACTCTTCTTCCTCTCTCTCCGATGTGATTCTTAAAGCTCGATACTTTTCTTGGCCGGTGCCCGCGGGTATTAACCTCCCCATAATTACATTCTCCTTCAGTCCCCGGAGGTGATCTTCTCTTCCCGAAATACTGGCCTCAGTCAGAACCTTAGTGGTTTCCTGGAAAGAGGCAGCAGAAATGAAGCTCTCGGAGCTCAAAGAGGCCTTGGCGATTCCCAGCAGCAGTGGTTTGGCGATAGCGGGCTGTCCCCCTTCCACCTTTATCTTTTCGTTCTCTTCCTTGAAAATGTTCTTTTCCACCTGCTGGCCTACCAGAAATTCGGTGTCACCAGCCTCAGCAATCTTGACCCATCGGAGCATCTGGCGGACAACGATCTCAATGTGCTTGTCATCGATCTTTACGCCCTGGAGGCGATAGACCTCCTGAACCTCATCCACCAGATACTTTGCTAATTCCTTTTCACCTAACACCCTTAGGATATCATGAGGGTTGGAGGAACCGTCCATTAAGGGATCCCCGGCCTTCACCTCGTCCCCTTCATAGACACTAACATATTTCCCCTTGGGTATGAGATACTCTTTCTGCTCCCCCACTTCCGGAGTAATGATTACCTTTCTTTTGCCCTTGAGGTCTTTTCCGAAGGAGATTCGACCGTCGATCTCACTGATTATCGCGAATTCCTTGGGTTTTCTTGCCTCAAACAGTTCCACCACTCTCGGCAATCCTCCGGTAATGTCCTTGGTCTTAGTGGTCTCCCGGGGGATCTTGGCAATGGCATCGCCCGCACTGACCTCGGCACCATCAACTATTGTGAGCCGGGAACTTACCGGGATAAGATACCGAGCCATTGAATCCGAACCAGGTAGGTTCAACGTCCTTCCCTTACTGTCCTTGATGGAAACTCGAGGCCGCATATCTAATTCCTTTGATTCAATAATGACCTTAGTGGACTTACCCGTTACCTCATCCACTTTCTCTTCCATCGTAGCCCCTTCGATAATATCACCAAACTTAACCTTACCGGAAACCTCGGTTAGGATAGGTAAATTAAAGGGCTCCCAGTCGGCCAGCAACTCTCCACTCTTTACTCTATTTCTTTCTTCCACTCTCAGCTTTGCCCCATAGGTCAGAGGATATCTCTCCCGCTCCCGTCCGTTATCATCAAGGATAGCTATTTCTCCGTGGCGATTCATTACCAATAGCTTTCCGTCCTTTCCTCTTACCGTTGATAGATTGATGAATTTGACCCTCCCTTTACTTCTGGCCTCCAAAGTACTCTGCTCTACACTGCGGCTGGCTGTTCCTCCTATGTGAAAAGTCCTCATCGTTAGCTGAGTTCCGGGCTCACCGATTGACTGAGCGGCAATAACCCCCACCGCTTCTCCAATATTTACCCTTTCTCCCCGAGCCAGATCCCTTCCATAGCATTGGGCGCAGATGCCTCGTTTAGACTGGCAGGTTAAAACTGAGCGGATGAGTACCTTTTCAATCCCCGCTTCCTCAATTTTCTCAACCAGATTCTCATCAACCTCCTGATTGGCCTTAACGAGCACCTCTCCGGTAAAGGGGTCGGGGATGTCATTGAGAGCAACCCTTCCTAATATACGCTCGCCAAGGCGTTCAATGATCTCCCCTCCTTCCACCAGGGAACTCACATAGATTCCATCTAAAGTGCCGCAGTCTTCCTCGGTGATAATGCAGTCCTGGGCCACATCTACTAACTTTCGAGTAAGGTATCCGGAGTTGGCTGTCTTCAAAGCCGTATCGGCTAGACCTTTCCTTGCTCCATGGGTGGAAATAAAATATTGGAGCACCGTCAAGCCTTCTCTAAAATTGGCGGTAATTGGGGTTTCAATTATCTCCCCGGAAGGCTTGGCCATTAGCCCCCTCATCCCGGCTAACTGCCGCATCTGCTGAGCGCCTCCCCGGGAGCCGGAATCAGCCATCATGAAGATAGAATTATTGCTGGAGGTCTTCCTCTTTTTCCCTTTACTGTCAACTATTTCTTCCTCCTTCAACTCCTGCAGCAGCTCGCTGGAGATCTCATCGGTAGCATGGGCCCAGATATCAATCACTTTATTATAACGCTCACCGTCAGTTATTAGGCCCTCCTTATACTGGGCCTCAACATTCTGCACTTCTCGGTAGGCCCGATCCAGAAGCTCCTGCTTGCGGGCAGGAATTCGCATATCATCGATACAGATGCTTGTCCCCGCCTTGGTGGCATACTTATAACCCATATTTTTTAGCCGGTCCGCCAGGATCACAGTGGCCTTTTGTCCGGCCACCCGATAGCACTGGTCGATGAGCTTGGCGATTTCTTTTTTGTTCATTACTTTATTTATGTATTCGAAAGGTAATGCCTCCGGGAGAATCTCTCCCAAAATTATCCTCCCTACCGTAGTATCCACTCTTTTCCCTTTGATTCTTACCTTGATCCTTGCATGAAGGGCTGCCTCACCTGCGTCATAAGCTACCCTTACCTCCTCGGGACTGGAGAAGATCTTGTCCTCACCTTTGCTCAGAGCTCGCTCACGGGTCAGATAATAAAGGCCCAGGACAATATCCTGGGTAGGGATAATAATGGGCTTGCCATTGGCGGGAGAAAGAGTGTTGTTGGTAGACATCATCAGAGCCCGGGCCTCTAGTTGTGCCTCAATCGAGAGGGGAATGTGCACTGCCATTTGATCCCCGTCAAAATCGGCATTGAAGGCAGCACAGACCAAGGGATGCAGTTGAATGGCCTTTCCTTCAATCAGGAGAGGTTCAAAAGCCTGGATTCCTAAACGATGAAGAGTCGGCGCTCGATTCAGCAGTACCGGATGCTCTCGGGTTACCTCATCGAGGATATCCCAAACCTCTGGCCTCTCATTTTCCACAAATTTCTTGGCCGCCTTGATGGTAGTGACGTAACCCCCCCTTTCCAACTTACTGTAAATAAAGGGTTTAAAAAGCTCCAAAGCCATTTTTTTGGGAAGACCGCATTGATGTAATTTTAGCTCAGGACCAATAACGATCACCGATCGTCCGGAGTAATCCACTCTCTTGCCCAACAGATTCTGCCGGAATCTTCCCTGCTTCCCCTTAAGCATATCTGATAGGGATCTGAGTGGCCTTTTGTTGGAACCGGTAACTGTTTTTCCTCTTCTTCCGTTATCGAAAAGAAAGTCCACTGCCTCCTGAAGCATACGCTTCTCGTTACGAATGATGATCTCGGGGGCACCAAACTCTAACAACCTCTTCAAGCGGTTATTCCGATTAATCACTCTCCGGTAAAGGTCATTCAAGTCAGAGGTAGCAAAGCGCCCTCCATCTAAAGGAACCAAGGGTCTGAGATCGGGAGGAATCACGGGAATTATCTCTAAGATCATCCACTCTGGTCGGGCTCCCGATTTCTTGAAAGCTTCTACCACCTTGAGCCTCTTGGCGATCTTCCTCCGTTTGGCTTCACTAATGGTCTGCTTTATCTCCCGGCGCAACTGCTCGGAAAGACTTGTCAGATCAATCTTCTTCAAAAGCTCCCGAATAGCCTCGGCTCCCATCCCAACTGCAAAATTTCCTCCGAACTCTTCCAGGGCCCTCCGATACTTATCCTCATCCAATATCTCCCCTTCTCTGAGAGTAGTCTTCTTCGGATCGATGACCACATATGACTCAAAATAAAGGATCTTCTCCAACTCCTTTAGAGTTATATCTAATAAGGTTCCGATCCGGGAGGGGATACTCCTTAAAAACCAAATGTGGGCAACTGGTGCTGCCAACTCGATATGTCCTAACCTTTCCCGACGAACCTTCGACTGAATCACTTCCACTCCACACTTTTCGCATACCACTTCCCGGTGTTTCATCCTTTTATACTTCCCACAATTGCACGCATAATCTTTTACCGGCCCAAAGATCTTGGCACAGAACAGGCCATCCCTTTCCGGCTTAAAGGTGCGATAATTGATGGTCTCCGGTTTCTTGACCTCACCAAAGGACCAGGATCTAATCTTCTCGGGCGAGGCTAAAGAAATCTTTACTGAACTAAAGCTCTGGGGATCCTTGGGTTTGTCAAAAAAGTTAAATAAATCCATCAAGTCTTCCTCCTTGATCCTTTTCTTGCCTCTTCTTCCGAAAGTAGCTGGACATCGAGTCCCAAGCTTTGAAGCTCCTTAATCAAGACATTGAAGGACTCGGGAAGCCCTGGTTCAAGTATATTTTTCCCCTTAACAATGGCCTCATACATCCGAGTCCTCCCGGTTACATCATCGGATTTAACGGTGAGGAACTCCTGGAGTGCGTAGGCAGCTCCATAGGCCTCCATTGCCCAGACCTCCATCTCTCCCAGTCGCTGGCCGCCAAACTGAGCTTTTCCCCCTAAAGGCTGTTGGGTAACCAGAGAGTAAGGTCCGGTTGAACGGGCATGGATTTTCTCATCCACTAAATGGTGTAACTTCATCATGTACATTATCCCCACGGTAACTGGGCGATCAAAAAGCACTCCGGTCCTGCCGTCATAAAGCCGAGTTTGGCCAGAGCGAGGTAGCCCAGCCTCACCCAGCGCTTCCTTTATCTCATCCTCCGAGGCGCCATCAAAGACCGGGGAAGCCATTAAGATTCCTTTCCTTAGGCTCTGAGCAAATTCCCTAAGCTCATCCCCCTTCAGCTCATTCACAAACTTATCTACCTGGGGTGAGGAGTAAATCTTTTTTATCTCGGCCCTGAGGGCTCGGTCACTGTAGTTTTTCTGCAGGCATTGATTAATCCTCTCCCCTAGGCCTTTGGCAGCCCATCCCAGATGAGTTTCCAGAATCTGTCCGACATTCATTCGTGAGGGAACTCCCAGAGGATTAAGGACAATCTCCACTGGGGTTCCATCTTCCAAATAGGGCATATCTTCTTCGGGCAGGATTCGGGAGACCACTCCCTTATTGCCGTGTCTTCCTGCCATCTTATCTCCTACCGAGAGCTTCCTTCTGATCGCTATATGCACCTTCACCATCTTGATCACCCCAGGTGAAAGCTCATCTCCTTTCTTAAGACGATTTATCTTTTCTTCAAAGACTACTCGTACTAAGTCGAGTTGTTCATTAGTTTTCTCCAGAATTTGAGCAATCTTTCCCTCTACCTCTCCCTCGCCTACCAAGGAGATATCGGCCCACATCTTGCGGGGAATCCTCTCCAGGATCTGCTCAGTAATTACCTCGCCCTTCCTCAGAAGCAATCTTTTCTTTTTCCGGTCAGCGAGCTTTGATGCCGACTGCTGACCGACGAGGGACTTTTTGATTTTGGCATATGCATTATCCTGAATTATTTGACTCTCTTCCTCCTGGTCTTTAAGAAGTTTGGCAATCTCCTGATCCTCAATATCCTTGGTCCTCTCATCCTTTTCTACTCCCTTACGAGAAAATACCTTAGCATTAATTGTGGTACCGACAATTCCCGGAGGAACTCTTAGAGAGGTGTCACGGACATCTCCTGCCTTGTCACCGAAGATAGCCCGGAGCAACTTCTCTTCCGGGGAAAGCTGGGTCTCTCCTTTCGGGGTGATCTTTCCTACCAAAATGTCCCCTGGCTTCACTTCTGCACCAATGCGAATGATCCCGCTTTCATCCAGATCTTTAAGGGCCTCCTCTCCCACATTGGGAATATCCCTGGTGATCTCCTCCCTTCCCAGCTTAGTATCCCGGGCCACGCATTCGAACTCCTCAATGTGAACGGAGGTAAAGCAATCATCCTTGACTACCTTCTCACTGATAAGAATAGAATCCTCAAAGTTAAAGCCTCCCCAGGGCATAAAGGCTACCAAGATATTTCGACCCAGGGCCAATTCTCCCATCTCAGTGGCCAGACTATCGGCAATAACCTGACCCTTTTTAACCACCTCTCCCTTTACCACAATGGGCCTCCGGTTGATGCAGGTATTTTGTTTTGATCGCTGATACTTGAACAGATTATAGATATTCACTCCCGCATCATTGCTACCTTCTTCTACTTCAATTGATCGGATCACTATCCGGGTAGCATCTACACTATCCACAGTCCCGTCCCTCTTGGCTACTGTCGTAACTCCTGAATCCCGGGCTACCACTGCTTCCATTGCGGTTCCGATAAGGGGTGCCTGGCTCTGCATCAGCGGGACAGCTTGGCGCTGCATATTTGATCCCATCAGCGCCCGGTTGGCATCGTCATTTTCCAAGAAAGGGATAAGCGAGGCAGCCACGCTTACCAGCTGGTTGGGGGAGACATCCATCAGGTCTATCTCATCTCGATCGATCATGGTGAACTCCCCTCCATGCCGGGCAGAAACCAGTTTATTGATAAACCTACCTTTCCGGTCAGCAGGGGTATTGGCCTGGGCAATGGCGTGATCCTCTTCATCCAGAGCAGAAAGGTAGATTACCTCTCCGGTTACTTTCCCTTTAACTACTTTACGATAGGGTGTCTCCACAAAACCAAATTCATTAACCCGGGCATAGGTGCTTAAGGAAGCAATAAGGCCAATATTGGGTCCTTCGGGGGTCTCAATCGGGCAAATCCTTCCGTAATGAGTGGTGTGAACGTCCCGTACCTCAAAGCCCGCCCTCTCCCGGGTCAGTCCGCCGGGCCCCAGAGCACTAAGGCGCCGCTTATGGGTGACCTCCGAGAGCGGATTAGTCTGATCCATAAACTGGGAGAGCTGGCTAGAGCCAAAGAACTCCTTCACCACCGCCATTACTGGCTTGGGATTGATCAGGTCATTGGGCATTACCGCCTCTAAATCCTGCAGACTCATTCGCTCCCTGATCACCTTTTCCATCCGTACCAAGCCAATCCGATACTGATTCTCCAGAAGCTCCCCAACGGTGCGAACCCTCC
This sequence comes from Deltaproteobacteria bacterium, assembly GCA_030616835.1. Classification (GTDB taxonomy): domain Bacteria; phylum Desulfobacterota. The sequence continues at coordinate 11,643 of JAUWWP010000023.1, forward strand.
GGTTACCCAGATGGTCGATATCATCAACGCTTCCTCGGCTATCCTTTAGGCGGATGAGATATTTCACTATCTCCAGGATGTCCTCCTTTCGGATAGTAGTTTTCTCCAGAGGAACATTCAGTCCTAATTTATGATTCAGCTTTAGCCTTCCTACCTTGGATAGGTCATACCTCTCCGGGTTGAAAAAGAGTGATTCCAGGAGTTCTTTGGCAGTCTTGAGACTAGGAAGTTCTCCCGGGCGCAGTCTTCGATAGATTTCCCCGATGGCCTCTTCCTGACTGGAGATTCGATCAGCCATTAGAGTATCTCGTAAGGAAGAGCTTGAACGAAGCTTATTGATAAAAAGCAAGTCAAAGTCTTTTATACCCTTGGCTTTAATGAGCTCCAATTTCTCCTGGGTAAGAGGTTCATTACTCTTTAAGATTTTCTTCCCGCTCTCGGGATCAACCACATCCTGGGAAGCAAACTTACCCAGAATATCATCAGGAGAGATGGGAATCTTTTCCATTCTCAGAGCTATTAGTTTCCTTACCGCCTCCTTGGTAAATCTCTTATCTTTCTTGACAATCAGCTCCTTAGTGGCAGGATTCTTCACATCCATGGTAGCCCTCTGCCCAAGCAGAAGATCAGGATGAGTGCTTTTTGCTAATCTTTTACCATCCCAATAAATCTTTTCGGTGTCATAAAAATAATTAAGAAGTTCCTCGTTCGAGTACCCCAGAGCTTTTAAAAGGACGGTGGCAAGGAATTTTCGCCTTCGGTCGATACGAACATAGAGGATTTCATTATGATCGAACTCGAAATCGATCCATGATCCCCGATAGGGAATGAGCCGTGCCGAATAAAGCAATTTGCCAGGAGAATGGGCCTTGCCTTTAACGTGACTAAAAAATAGTCCGGGAGAGCGGTGCAATTGACTCACGATCACCCTCTCCGTTCCATTAATGACAAAGGTTCCACTCTCAGTCATCAAGGGTATTTCCCCGAAATATACCTCCTGCTCCTTAATATCTCTAATTGTCCTTGCTTTGGTCTCCGGGTTAATATCCCAGATCACCAGTCGGACTACAATCTTCATGGGCGCGGCATAAGTCATCCCGCGCTGACGGCACTCCTCCACATCATACTTGGGCTCATCCAGACTGTAGCTAACGAATTCCAGTGATGAATTGCCACTAAAATCCTTGATTGGGAATACCGACTTAAGAGCACCCTGAAGGCCAGTCTCCTTTCTTTCCTCCGGTTTTGTCCTCGCCTGCAGGAAATTCTCAAAGGACGATTTTTGGATATCAACAAGATTGGGAATATCAACGACCTTCGGGATCTTAGCAAAATTCCGGCGGAAGTGCCTGTTTCTCTGCAAAGATACCCCCATATTTCCTCCTCTCTTCCCTTTCGTTCGGTTACTTAATCTCGACGGTTGCCCCAACCTCCTCCAGACGTTTCTTAATCTGGTCTGCTTCTTCCGGGGAGATCTCTTCCTTAACCGCCTTCGGAGACTGATCCACCAAATCCTTTGCCTCCTTCAAACCTATTCCGGTTATCGCTCTCACCTCCTTAATTACATGGATCTTCTTATCCCCGACGGCAGCCAGAATCACATCCACTTCCTTTTTTTCCTCTACCGGTTTGGCTTCCGCTGCTTCTGCCGGGCTAATTAGAGGAGCCCCGACCATCGGCGCCGCGCTTACTCCAAATCGCTCCTCCAGATCCTTGACCAACTCCGCCAACTCCAGTACTGTCATCCCTTCAATATGCGCGATGAGTTCTTCCTGGGAGAGCTTGGTTTTAGTGGGTTTCTTCTTTGCCTCCTTCTTGGCTTTTGTTTGCTCTTCTTTTTCTTCTTTGACTTCTTTTTCTTCTTTGACTTCTTTCTTTGCTTTTGCTTCTGCCATCTTCCTATTCCTTTCTCTAATTAATTTCTATTTTTTTCCACAATGGCTTGGAGAACCTGAACCAACTTTCTTTGAGGTCCGGTAAGGACAGCTAACCCCCTTCTCAAAGGGGAATTTAAGGAGTTAAGAAATCGGGAAAGCAAAATCTCACGGCTCCCCAGGCCCGCTAACACATCGATCTCAGGAAGGCTCAGAATTTTCCCCGGCAGAGCCCCCCCCTTAATCTCCAGCAACGGATTGTCTTTACTGAAATTGCGAAGAGTTTTTACTATTATTACTGGATCACCAAAGCATAAGGCCAGGGCAGTAGGACCCAGGAACTGATCCCTAACTAACTCCAGGTCAGTATCCTGGGAAGCCAGCCTAAGCAGGGTATTCTTGACCACCAGGTATTGAGCCTGAACCTTTTCGAGCTCCCGGCGCAGCCGGGCAATGTCCCCTACATTCAGACCACGGTAGTCAGTCAGAATTACCGCTTGGGCTCGCTGAAGCCTTTCCTGCAGATCCTTAACTTTTTCTTCCTTTGTCCTTCGGTCCATTATTTACTCCAACCACACTGATAATTGTAGGAAGTTGCTTTATTTGCTCGCTGCTCGAAATGATGTCGGCTCTATCTTGATCCCCGGTCCCATGGTAGTTGACAGAACAATACTCTTTAGATAAGTGCCCTTACTGGAGGATGGTTTTGCCCGCAGCACTGCCTCAAGCAGAGAGGAAATATTTTCCGAGAGCTTCTGAGTAACGAAAGAGACTTTTCCTGCCGGCATATGGAGAACTCCTCCCTTGTCCACTCGAAACTCGATCTTACCCCCCTTAACTTCGCTAACTGCTTTGCCCACCTCGAAGCTCACCGTCCCGGATTTTGGGTTAGGCATTAACCCTCGGGGACCTAATATCTTTCCGATCTTACTTACTAAACCCATCATATCCGGAGTAGCGATAGCCCGGTCAAAATCCAACCATCCCGAGGAAATCCTCTCAATCAAATCCTCTCCCCCAACGTAATCAGCCCCGGCCTCCTTAGCCTCTTTTTCTTTCTCCCCCTTAGCAAAGACCAAAACCTTAACCTCCTTGCCTAAACCATGGGGCAAAGCCACTGCTCCTCTGACCATTTGCTCAGGTTGCTTTGGATTTACTCCTAAACGGATTGCTAGGTCCACGGTCTCATCGAATCTGCAGTAGGTAGTCTCCTTCAACAGTTTAAGCCCCTCCTCCAGATCGTAGTTCTTTAAAGGGTCAATCTTTTGCTTGGCCGCTAAATATTTCTTTCCCTGTCTGGGCATCTTAAGTTTCCCTTAAACTACTTTGATCCCCATACTCCGGGCCGCACCTTCAATAATTCTTATCGCGCCTTCAATATCCTTAGCGTTAAGCTCAGGTAGTTTGGTCTCGGCAATCTCTTTCACTTGCGACTTAGTAACCTGGCCTGCGATTGTCTTCTTCACATCCCCTGATCCCTTCTCAATATTAGCAGCCTTTTTCAGAAGAATTGCCGCCGGGGGACTCTTGATTACGAAACTAAATGATCTATCAACATAAACGTTAATTAACACTCGGACAAGCATTCCTTCGGGCTGGTCTTTTGTCTCAGCATTGAAGGTACGGCAGAAATCCCCAACACTTACTCCATGCTGCCCCAAGGCCGGACCGACCGGGGGAGCAGGGGTAGCCTTACCCGCAGGAAGTTGAAGTTTTATGGATGCAATGACCTTTTTAGCCAACTTACCCTTTCCCTTAACCCCTTTCTACCTGGCCGAATTCTAACTCCACCGGGGTAGATCTTCCGAAAATGCTAACCAGTATCTTAAGCCTCCCCTTTTCTGGTTTTACTTCCTCCACAATTCCATTAAAATTGGTAAAGGGACCATCGATAACTCGGACGTTCTCTCCTTCTTCAAATAGAACCTTATGTTTGGGTCGCAGGGCTCCTTCGCCGATTTGAGCAGTGATTTTTTGTACTTCTTCCTCGGCAATGGAAGGGGGATTAGTACTTCCTCCCACAAAACCGGTAACCTTTGGAGTATTTTTTACTAGATGCCAGCTCTCCTCATTAAGCTCCATTCTTATCAAGATATAGCCGGGGAAGAACTTCCTTTTGGAGGTTTTCTTTTCCCTCTTCACCATTTCCACCACATCCTCAGCCGGAACCAAAATCTCGGAAAAGAATTCCTCTTTCCCCGAGGATCGGATCGCTTCTTCTAAAGCCGCTTTGGCTTTATTTTCATAACCTGAGTAGGTATGGACAACATACCATTTCATTGCCATAATGGTTCTTTCCTTCCATTTTCATACCGAGGGAGTAGCATAACTCAATTTTCCCGGGAGTTCTTCCCGTTCAGCCCAGAAATACCCGGATAATCTTTGATAAGATGAAATCTACCAGGCCAAGATAGATTGCGGTGATGATTACGGTAATTAAGACTACCACGGTGGAAGCCACGGTTTCTTTACGAGAAGGCCAGGTAACTTTTTTTAATTCAACCTTAACCTCTCGGAGAAACTCCTGAATCTTTGCGAACATTTTATCCCCTCCCCAACTTGGGGTCTTACCTTTAAAATGGCAGGCCAGGAGGGATTCGAACCCCCAACCACCGGTTTTGGAGACCGGCGCTCTAACCGTTAGAGCTACTGGCCTTTATGCTGGAATAAATAGGGTTCAAGGATTCAAGTCCCTGCTATTCCTTGCTACTCCCCCTGCCCTACGAAGCTTTAGCGAAGTAGGGTGCTATTCCCTGATTAATAGAGATCACTTTATCTCTTTATGGAGAGTATGTTTTCTACAAAAGCGACAGTATTTCTTAAACGCTAACTTTCCCGTAGTCTTCCGTTTATTCTTGGTGGTAGTATAGTTTCTTCGATTACAATGGCTACAGGCTAAGGTAACAATCTCTCTCATATTTTAACCATAGTAGGGGCAATTCATGAATTGCCCCTACTTGATGATCTCACTTACCACTCCGGCCCCCACTGTCTTCCCTCCCTCCCGGATGGCAAACCTTAACTCCTTCTCCATCGCAATCGGCATGATCAGCTTCACCTCTACCTCAATATTGTCCCCGGGCATCACCATCTCTACCTTCTCCGGAAGGTTCACTACCCCGGTAACATCCGTAGTGCGAAAATAAAACTGGGGCCGATACCCATTGTAAAAAGGAGTATGCCTTCCCCCCTCCTCCTTCTTTA
>JAUWWP010000405.1 GCA_030616835.1 Deltaproteobacteria bacterium
AAGCTGGCCGAATCTAAAAATATGCCTATTTTAGCTACCCGGCTCCCTATGTTTGAATCCTGTGGAAAGTTGTATGAAAATGGGATGATTGGTATTTCTCAATTAACCGAGGCGGCAAGCGATGCCTGCTGAGAGTATCTTTGGACAGGGCTTTACCGTTAAGGGGGGGGACTTTGCCAATGCCGGCGAGGTATCGTGTAAAGTAAGGAATATACTTAAAGAGATCGGAATTAATTCAGATATTATCCGTCGGACAGCTATCATAGCCTATGAAGCAGAAATGAATGTGGTAATGTATGCCCGGGAAGGGACTCTTAGCTTCGAGGTAACCCCGGATAGGATAAAGCTGGTGATGGAAGACAAAGGAGATGGGATAGGGAATATTGAGTTAGCTATGCAGGAAGGATACTCTACGGCAACTGATGAGATAAGAGAGATGGGGTTTGGGGCGGGTATGGGGTTACCAAATATCAAGAAGAATTCCGACGATTTTAAGATCAGTTCGGTTGTGGGAGAGGGAACCAGGCTGGAGGCAATTATAAAGACCTGATTATAGATCGGAGAATGGTAATTGAGTAACTATCATTCCATAGCAGTAAAGGAAGATAAATGCACCGACTGCGTGGTCTGTATGAAGGCCTGCCCTACCAATGCGATCAGAGTGAAGAAAGGTAAGGCGGTTATTCTTGATGAGCGCTGCATTGATTGCGGCGAGTGTTTGCGGGCATGTCCTGAGCAGGCCATAGTCCCGCTAACTACCGCTTATATCGATCTCCTGTATAAGTATAAATATAATATTGCTATGCCTTCGCCCGCCCTCTATAGCCAGTTCGGCAAAGATGTTCTGCCCAATAGGATACTTCTGGGGCTGGAAAGGTTAGGTTTTGATTATGTCTACGACGTGGCCTGGAGCTGTGAGATGGTAACGGCTGCTATCAGGTATTACTTAAAATATTTAAAAAGTCAGGATGAACGCCTGCCTAAAATATCCTCAACCTGTCCCGCGGTTGTCCGCCTGATTCAGGTAAGATTTCCGGAGCTCACTGATCTCATCATCCCCATTGAAGCCCCCCGGGAGTTGGCCGCGAGGGAATTAAAAGAAAAGATCTCGAATAAACTTGATCTTTCCCCGGAAGAAATTGGGGTTATCTACATTACCCCCTGTCCGTCGAAGATGATCTCCATCAATAATCCGCCAACTAAAGAAAAGTCATATTTTGATGGTGCAATTGCAATCTCCGATATTTACGGTTCTCTGTTGTCTTACTTAAAGGACTTAGAAGAAGATACAGTCTTACAGCAGTCAAGTGGCGTAGGAATAGGTTGGGCAGTGAGCGGGGGGGTAGTTAATGGATTGGGGAGCGACAACTGTATGGCAGTGGCGGGGGTAAAGAATGTAATTAAGATGCTGGAGGAGATTGAAAGCTATAAACTAAAAAATATTGAATACCTCGAATGCCGGATCTGTCCCTTAGGTTGTGTCAGTGGCCCGCTGACCGTGGAAAACCAATATTTAGCTAAAAGTAAGATATCAAGGCTGATCAAGATGTTTGGGGAACAAAGCCGGGTCAGTGATGCGGAGATATGGCGACTCTGGAAGGAGAAATATTTTTCCCTGGAGAAAAAAGTTTCTCCCACTCCGATCCCTCCGCTGGATCGGGACCCCAGGGTAGCCATTGAGAAGATGAAGGAGAGGGAAGAAATAATTAAGCAGTTAGAGGGGAAAGAGTGCGGTGCCTGCGGGGCCCCGGATTGTCGGACCTTAGCCGAGGATATAGTGCTGGGAAAGGCGGAGATAACCGATTGTGTGTTTAGATTGATTGAGAAAGCAGGTTTAAAGGCTTAATTGTATCGGAGTTTCGTTTAATTCGTGGTTTAACCTGAAGGGGGAAAAATGAAAATCCCCCCCTCCCCCCCTTTTTCAAAGGGGGGGAGGGGGGATTGAAATCACTCGAATTAAGGAGGTTGTTAAAGATGCCTACACGACAGTTGAAGGAGGTCATTGAAAAGCTCGATTTGGAAGTGAAGTCAGCCAAAGGAAACCTGGAGACCGAAGTGAAAGGGGGATATGTGAGCGACCTCCTCTCTGATGTTATGGCAAACAGTAAAAAGGGGGATATCTGGGTGACCCTTCAGATTCATCCCAATATTGCGGCGGTAGGTACCTTGAAAGAACTTGCTGGGATAATCATTAATAATGGGAGGGAACCAGAGGGGGAAACTCTTAAGAAGGCAGAGGTGGAAGCGCTGCCAATTATGGTCAGTAAATTACCAGCCTTTGAGCTGGTGGGCAGAATGTATGAATTGGGCATTTCGGGACTGCGTTGATGCTCAAGGAATTCAAGGCCGATTTGCACATTCATACCTGCCTTTCACCATGCGGCGATCTGAAAATGTCACCGCGGGCAATTGTTGATCAGGCAGAGAAGAAAGGACTGGATATTATTGGCATCTGCGATCATAATTCGGCGGAGAACATCGAGGTAGCAATAAGGGTGGCTTCGGGAACAAAAGTGAATGTTTTAGCGGGGATGGAAGTTACCTCCGCCGAAGAGGCTCATCTGGTTGCCCTATTTGACCGGGCTGAGCAGGCATTAGAGTTACAAGAGGTTGTTTATGCCAGCCTCCTTCCCGGAGAAAACGACGAGAGGATATTTGGCTATCAGGTGGTGGTCAACGAGTTAGATGAAGTAGAGGATCTTAATAAAAGGTTGCTAATTGGGGCAACGACCTTAACCCTCGATAAATTTGTGGAAATCATTCACTCCCTGGGAGGATTGGCAATTGCCTCCCACATTGATAAAGAAAGCTTCAGTATTATCGGGCAGTTAGGAATGATTCCCGAGGGCCTGAAGTTGGATGCTTTAGAGCTCTCACCCCGGCTGAGCCGGGAAGAAGCAAAGGTTGAGTTTTCTCAATATGCCGATTTTCCTTTGGTATGCTCCTCCGATGCCCATTTTCTGGAGGATGTCGGTAAAAGATCTACGGTATTTTTATTAAAGGAAACAAAGATCGGAGAGATCAAGAAAGCCTTCGGCAATGTAGCTGGAAGAAGGATATTGAGTTAAGGTATTTACTTTGGAAGAGCTTTCCCTGCATATTCTG
>JAUWWP010000534.1 GCA_030616835.1 Deltaproteobacteria bacterium
GGGCTTTCCTCGATCAATTCATCATTCAGCTCTACCATCTTCATCTGCTCGCATGAACTTCTTTCTCCGCATCGTAGGTATCTCCAGTCACCCCCTCCTTTTCCAGAAGCTTCTTAATAACCCTCTCGGTCCCGGTCTTGGGGAGTTTATCAACTATGCGAACATAGCGGGGAATCGCAAATTTGGCCAGTTTATCCTGGAGAAACTCAAGGAGCTCTTTCGGCTCAGCCTTCTTCCCTTCCAGCGGCACAATCGAAGCCATGATATCATCCTCGGCCAGCTCGGAAGGGACGGCGTAAACCGCACATTCAACTATATCCGGATGTTTAAGAATCGCATGCTCTACCTCATAAGCGGATACATTTTCCCCTCTCCTTCGCATCGATTCCGTGGCCCGCCCAACGAAATATAGGTTTCCCTTGCGGTCCTTATACATCAGGTCCCCGGTACGGAGCCAGCCATCCTTTAGCTTCTCGCTGGTTGATTTCTCATCTCGATAATACTCCACCGTGCTTTCTTCTCTCTTCTTTCCCACCCAGCAGATCAGCTCCCCGGGCTGGTCTTGAGGGACATCCTGCATGTTTTCATCTACCAGCCGGTACTTTCCGAACAGCGGCTTTCCGATCGAGCCCACCGGGGCGTTACCGAGGTTCATCGTTATAAACCCTCCCCCATCGATTGCCCCGTAGCCTTCATGGAGCTTCACCCCGAATCTCTTCTCGAACTTCTCCCACATATCGGCCGGACAGGCGGCGGACATTACATGTCTAACCCTGTTCTGGCTGTCTTCCGGGCGCTCGGGCTGCTTAAGCAAGATGGGGATTATGGCCCCAATGGTATTAAAAACCGTGACATTATACTGCCTCACCTCATCCCAGAACCCCCGGGCACTGAAACGCTCACCCAGAGCTACCTGGGCCTCCGCCGCCAGTGCGGTGGTACCGGTAAGGGTAAGGGCATTAGCGTGAAAGAGTGGCAGACAGGTATAGTAGATGTCACTTCGCCTTAATGAAGCACCTGCCAGCATTCCGAGAGCCTTTATCCCGGTCCTCCCGTAACGAGTTACTACCCCCTTGGGCCGGCCGGTAGTTCCCGAGGTATAGAGAATCGTGTAGGGATCTTCCGGGCGGTATTTCACCTCCGGCCTCCGGGTATCCGTGCCCTCGGAATAAACCTCTTCCAATGAGATCATGCCTTCGGGAATCCGATAATCCGAAGGAGCATTCTCAGGGTTGACAATTATCCTGGGAATATTCTCCAGCTCTCCCTCTACTGTCTGGTAAAATTCGAGCAGGTCGTAATCGATAAATAGGTATCGGGCGCCGGAGTTATTGAAGATATAGGCCAGAGAGTCCCCGCGCAGGGCAGTATTTACTGGCACCGAATACATACCCACCCTCTGGGAGCCAAAAAACAGATCCAGCCATCGGGGAGAGTTCTTCATCATAATAGCCATCCCCTCGCCGGGAGCAGCCCCAAGCTTGAGCAGGAAATTACCAACCCGACTGGCATTGGCATCCATCTGGGCATAGGAGACGGCTCTGTCCCTAAAATAAAGAAAAGTTCGGTCCTTGTTTTTTGCTGCCTTCTCTTCCAGGAGCTCAGCGTGGGATAGGTCCCGGGAAAACTTAAGTGTTTTTGCCCGGCGTGATAACCGAAGGGTCTCCCTCAGGGTTCCTCTCTGATACTCACTTTTTAGCAAAGCTTTGAGCCCTCTCAACATAAAAAGTAATAATCTCATAAGTAACCTCCTCTTTTGCTAAAATCATACCAAAATCCAAGAAACTGTCAAGGCTGTGTATGATTGTAGATTGTAGATCTGAAATCTATAATGGATTTGGAACCACGAATTCCACGAATTACACGAAACAAACCGAGTAGTGGATTTGGAACCACGAATTCCACGAATTATACGAAAC
>JAUWWP010000360.1 GCA_030616835.1 Deltaproteobacteria bacterium
ATTCCTCAATGGCAAAGCTCAAGATCTGCTGAGCCTTCTCCGAGAGCCTGTCCCGATAGTTTGATAGATTGATCATTGCTTATCTCTCTACTACTTCTTATACCATAAGATGCCAGAAGATTTCAAGCAAAAACTGATTCCCTGGGCGGTAAAAATTTTTATTATTGATTGGCTGAGCCTAATCTTTTATTCCCAGTCTCCCGGTAGCTCCAGTCCTGCCAGGCAGGAGAAATAATCGCTGCAGAATGGCATAATATCCTCAAAATATTCCTCAATAGTGCATGGGCAGGGATTGGAACTGCTGGCTAAAACAGATGCAGTTGGAGACAGGCTGTAGATATTGCTCATTACCTCACTAACTTTTACCTTAACTGTTGAGAGCGGGAAGATTGGTACTACGTCAAATACCCGGAGAAAGGTAGGGGTAGCCTCGAGCACGTAGGTTAACCCACAGGCAGAGTTGAGGGTAACCACATTTCCCTGAGGGCTCTCGCTGAATCCACCACCGCTGATCTCCAGCCATACAGAACAGGAGTCCTGAAAAATGGTAACATCAGTGATGATAGGAGACAGAGCAGGTTCGGGGATAAGGGTGAAGCTGCCGGCAGGATCGATGAAGCTGCTCCGCTTACCGTTGATAGTAATGCTGATTGCCCGGGAACGAACGCCGTATTCCTCGCAGGGACCGGAAATAGCCCCTAAAGGAACCGTTGTGGTCAGGCTGGTGCCCTCAGGATTCACGCTCTCTGCCGGGGCAACAATACCCGAAGGTGCCTGCACCCCGTGGACGTAACATAGATAAGGGGGAGCAGGAAACTCAACAGTTATGAGCGAAGGGTCAGCTCCGAAATTATTTCCCTGGATGGTTATCGTCTCTCCTACCTTGGCCGCAGTCGGGCTTACGCTGGTGATTACCGGAAAATCCCCGGGCTGAGGAATAGGGAAGATGTCAATGGTTCCCGGCACCAACTCACCGGCATCAGTACGCAGGCCCGGATAGTTATGCTCATGGATATCCATCAGGCTGGAATCAGCAAAGATATTGGGAACCACTGCTTTGCCGGCGGCGGCATCAATGGCTACCGGCCCTCGCCCTACTGCAACCCTTCCCACCTCGCTGAAGGTATTTAGATCAACCACCACCACATCCCTTCCCAGGATTAACTGTGAAAAAACAGAGTTATAAATGGGAAAAAGGGCGGTATTTCCATCCGGGGAGATGGCAACACCTGCCCCCGGCTGGAAGCCCACTGATCGGGCAAAGTGGGTAAGTCCAGGTATATGAGCAATCTCCTGGGCAGGAACGGTATTAAGATCAATAAAGCTTGCCCCACCGGCAAAGGCACTGATTGCGGCTATGCCACTGTTCCCAATATCCACTTCGAGGATCAAGTTACGATAGGAAGCCTCTACTTCTTCCCGGAGACTGAGCCCTTCCAGATCAATGATAATTGCCCTAGCATTACGAGGCACCAGGGCTAAATTAAGCCCTGAGCCGGGTGGGCTAACCGCCAGTAGATTACCTCTATACGGACTTGGTCCAAAACCTAAGGGAATCTTGGCAAGCAGATATGCACCAGGCAGATTGGAGATATCGTAGATCAAAACACTTTTCCGGTAAGAATGGAGTATCACCAACTTGTTTCCATCCGGGGAGATACCGATCCCTATCGGCCCTAGTTCATATAGAGGAAGGGGTGGGCCTAAAGGTATAATCTTAATGACTGCTCTGGCGGGAATATTGATGACAGAAACAGTGTTGTCGAGAGAATTAGCAGCAAAGGCCAACTCACCATCGCTTGATATTGCTATGCTCCTGGGCTCCCTCCCCAGTGGAATAATGCTATCCAGGGATTCGGTGGTCGTATCGATTACAAAAAGATTACTGAAAAGCGATTCCCTAAAGTAATAAGATGAGTAAGGACTGATCATACTAAAAATAAGATGCGCTTCTTCTGGATTATAGAAGAGCTTCCGGGTGGTGACCAGGGCCAGGCTTCCATCAGGGGTAAGTGCCACATCCAAAGGAAAATCACGCTCATAGGTAAAAATTCCAAACTCGAAGGTACCGGCAGGGGCATTGAAGGGATCAGTAGAAGTAAAGCCATCCAGATCTGTAGCCTGGATGTAATATTTTACCGATCTACCCACCGGCTGGCCGGGAATGAATGCCTGATAAAGGTTATCTACGATATTGATCATAGGAATCCCGGTATAGGTGAAGCCCCCGTCAGTGCTGTAGTATAAGGTAACCCCGTTCACCGCAATCCCGGGATTGACACCTACGTTATCAACTACAGTGGTTATAACAGTATAAGGCCCGGAGGTATCGGTTGTGGGTGGAAGCTTAGTGGTATCGCTGATAAAGGGAAAATCGCTCTGGATGGCAATCAATATGGGGGAGGTTCCCAGCTTATCAATAATTGCCGAAACCGTGGGGGTAGTAAGAGTTATATCAATTACCGCTACATTATCCGAGCCAAAATTGGCGACATAAGCCTGCTCCCCGGGAGAATTAATGGCTATTCCAATGGGAGTTTCTCCTCCACTTGATATCGGAGTTCCTACCAATGGGGGGTCGGCTGTTAGATCAATAGCAAACACTCTATTCCCTCCAAAGGTAGTAATCCAGGCCTTATCCCCATCTGGAGTGATGGCTATCCCGATGGGAACTACCAACCAGCCAGGGGTAGCCGGGGATACATCTATCGTATCTACTACGGTATTGCTTTCAATATCTATAACCGAAATGTTCTTGGATGCTGAATTGGTGACATATGCCTTGGCCCCATCCGGGCTGATGGCAATAAACAGGGGAGACTGACTGACATTAATAGTGGTGATAGCGTTGGTTGGCAGATAAATTGCACTGACAGTATTATCTGCTGAATTGGCCACATAGGCCCACCTACTGTCAGGAGTGATAGCTATACCCATCGGTTTTGTGCCCACGGTGATGGGGGTAATACTATTTGTCGGATCGTCATCGGTGTCTATAACCGTATTGAAGGTAGCACTATCCGGGTCGGTATCGATCACCGAAACAATATTCTCGGTAGAGTCATTGTCATCAATATTATTGTGGGAGACATAGGCCCTTTTTCCATCTGGGGAGATGGCAATATAGAGCGGATAGGGAGGAACGGTAATACCCATTATTACAACCGTATTAGTTGCAGTGCCAATGACAGATACAGTGCTCGATTCGTTATTGGCAATATAAGCATAGCTTCCATCAGGGGTAACCGCTACCCCCAAAGGCTGAGCTTCCACCGGTACTCTGGATACCTCTATGTTGATTCCGGTATCAATTACCGAAACATCATTTGACCCGCTATTGGTAACATAGGCAAAAGGTACTCCGGGGATGTCAACTATTACCCATACGGTATCCGAGCCGATATTTCCTGCCAGGTCTTCAGCAGTGGCAGTAATGGTCAGGTGGCCTTTACGAACCCTCAGAGTTGCACTAAAAATGGAA
>JAUWWP010000180.1 GCA_030616835.1 Deltaproteobacteria bacterium
ATTAGAACCGTCCCTTTTTTCTTCCAGAATCAAAGTTTTCCCTTCCAGAGTGTGAGCGTGAATAATCCAGGTTATGGTTAAAATTAGGAAGGAAGGGTAGGGCGGGGGTATACTCCCTTGCTACCTTTTGTAAGTATTCGATTTGTCCGGAGGGAACATTACTTTGTGATTTTATCCAATATATTGTACACTACCTAACAGGTGCTTAAACCAGGCTTCAAAACTTTTATCTAAATTAGAAAAGGGGATTTCTAAGGGAAGCAGACAATAAAGCAATGAGACTCATAAAATTTCTCACAATATTTTTATTGTTTTTATGTTTCGTCCCGGATAGAGTTAGAGCTGAGGAGGTACTCACCTGGGAAGATTGTATTAATGAGGCAAAGAAAAACCATCCTGATTTGGTCTCATCTGAAGCAAAAATAAATCAGGCTAAGGCTAATAAGACAATTATATCAAGTAACCTTTTACCTCAGATAAGTAGTGATATGAGCGTAAGGACTTCAAAAACAGCTAACAGAGATAGAACTGATACATACTCATATGGTATAACCGGAAAGCAGTTATTATTCGATGGTTTTAAGACTTTTTATAATAGAAGGGCAGCCTCAGAAAATATAAAATCAGCGCAATATTATTATGAAGTAATCTCAACTGATGTAAGACTGAGATTAAGGACGGCATTTGTTGAGCTTTTAAAGACACAGGAGCTCTTAAATATTACCGAAGTTATTGCAAGACGCAGGAAACAGAATGTGGAACTGGTAGGATTGCGCTACGAGGCAGGAAGGGAACACAAGGGCTCGCAGTTAACTGCTCAGGCGAATTTAGCCCAGGCCGAATTTGAGGTTGTCCAGGCCCGTCGGAATATTGATTTATCCCAAAGACGACTGACCAAGGAGTTGGGTAGAAAGAATTTAACTCCAATTAGAGTAAGAGGGGATTTTGAGATCAAATATTCAAACCGAGAAAGGCCTGATTTCGAAAGCTTAGCTGGAAGCAATCCCTTTTTACAAGGACTTATTGCCCAGAGAGAGGCAGCGAGGCTCGGTTTAAAATCTGCCAGGTTGGATTTCATCCCTCAGGTTTATGCTGATGCCAATATCGGGAGAACAGGTTCTGAGTGGCCGCCGGACGAGGATGAATGGTCAGTCGGGGTGAGCCTGTCTTTTCCTCTATTTGAAGGTGGCCGCCGGATCGCCGAGGTTTCCCGAAACAAAGCCCTATTTAGCCAGTTACAGGCAGATGAGCAAAGCGGCGGAGACCGCGTTATTTTGAACTTAGAAGATACCTGGACAAAGTTGCAGGATGCGATAGATAAAGTTGAGGTGCAACAAAAATTCTTAGCGGCGGCTGAAGTAAGGGCAAAGATCGCTGAAGCTCAGTACTCAACCGGCCTTATTTCATTTGATAATTGGACAATCATCGAGGATGATTTAGTTAGGGCTAAAAAATCCTTTTTAGATGCTCAGGCCAATGCCTTAATTGCTGAGGCTAACTGGATCCAGGCAAAGGGGGGGAATATTGAAGAATAAAAAATGGATAATCTATCTTGGCTTGCTGATTGTCTTAGGTATCGGGATAACTTTAGTAATAAAGATAAAACAAAATAAGACCACTAATCAGATTATTGAAGAGATAGTCCCTACCCATGGCAATATCCAAAGTTTTATATCGACAACCGGTACGGTTCTGCCCCAGAACCGCCTGGAGTTAAAGCCAGCGATTAGCGGCCGGATTGAGAAGATTTTAGTTAAGGAGGGCGAAGAGGTAAAGACCGGTCAGATTGTGGCCTGGATGAGCTCAACTGAAAGAGCCGCTCTCTTAGATGCTGCCCGAGCGCAAGATGAAGAGGCCATAAAGTACTGGCAGGAGGCGTATAAACCAACTCCTTTAATAGCGCCCATCGACGGGGAAGTAATTGTGAGGGCAGTTGAGCCAGGACAGACTGTTAGTTCTGCTGATGCTATAATTGTCTTATCGGACCGTCTTATTGTTAAGGCCAAAGTTGACGAGACCGATATCGGGAGAGTGCGAATTGGGCAGGGCGCAATTATTAGCCTGGATGCGTATCCTCAGGTAAAGGTAAAGGCAAAAGTTGATCATATATCCTATGAATCCAGGATCGTAAATAATGTTATCATTTATGAAGTAGATGTTCTTCCGGAAAAAGTACCCGAATTCTTTCGATCAGGTATGAGCGCTAATGTGGATATCATTGAAATAAGTAAAGAAAATGTTTTACTTATCCCTATTGAGGCAGTCAAAAGGGAAAAGGAAGGAAATTATGTTCTCTTAAGCCAGGGTAACGATGAAGAACCGGTTAGGCGCAGGGTTGAGCTTGGCATTTCTGATGAGAAAAGGGTGGAGGTTATTTCCGGAATAGGGGCAAGAGATAAAATACTGATAGTGACCAAGAAGTACTCTCCTTCACAAGATACCAGATCCAGCAAGAATCCTTTTATGCCTTTCGGCAGGAAAAAGCGACAGGATAAAGGGAAATGATTGAATTAAAAAATATAAGCAAGACCTACCGGACCGGTAAAGTTGGGGTGCAGGCGTTACGGAATGTATCTTTAAGGATTGCTCCGGGAGAGTTTATTGCTATTGTCGGCCCTTCCGGCTCAGGAAAATCAACGCTTCTGCATATATTAGGTTTTTTGGACAGACCTGATTCGGGTTCATATTGTTTGGGAGAGAGTGAAATAACCGAACTCGCGGATGACGAATTAGCTATCTTAAGGAACCGCCTGGCCGGTTTTGTCTTTCAACAATCCTATTTTCTCCCCAGAGTAACCGCCTTAGAAAACGCAGAACTCCCTTTAATATATGCGGGGAAGCGCCGTCAGAAAGAAAAGGCCCGGGAAAAGATTGAAGAAGTGGGACTGGCACCGAGGGCATCTCATCGGCCGAACGAACTTTCCGGCGGTGAACAACAGCGGGTAGCCATTGCTCGCTCTTTAGTGAATGAACCCTTAGTTATCTTTGCGGATGAGCCCACAGGTAATCTTGATTCAAAAAGCGAAGATGAGATTATTTCAATTTTAGAAGACCTGAATAAAAAAGGTAAGACAATTATCATGGTTACCCATGAGAAGGAAATTGCCGAGCACGCAAGGAGAATCATTCATATGCGTGATGGCGAAATTGTCTCTGACGAAAGCAGCAAGAGTGAGCCCAGTGAGTATTCTTCAACTTCTGAGAATATTTCAATAGGCGAGATTTTATCTGAGTCACATTTTGCAGTAAGAAGAGCTGCTTTTATCGATCATCTTCGGCAAGCTATCCACGCCATTGTTTCACATAAAATGCGCTCAGTTCTTTCTATGCTGGGTATCCTTATCGGTGTGGTGGCGGTAATTACTATGCTTGCTGTAGGTCAAGGGGCAAAGGAGTCTATTTCACAAAGGTTAGCTTCTTTAGGCTCAAACCTTTTAATAGTAAGGCCTGGTTCCCGTCATCTGCGCGGAGTAGCATTAGGGGCTGGAGCAGTTACCCGTTTTACTCTCCAGGATGCAAATGCTATGGCGAGACTGGCTCAGGTGAAAAGAGTTTCTCCTTCGGTCAGAGGTCGCGCTCAACTCGTATATGGCAATAAAAACTGGAATACACTGGTTCAGGGCACAGGAGTAGATTATTCACTAATGCGAGCATCTACTCCGGTTGTGGGCAGGTTCTTCATGGAAGAAGAACTAAGGATGCGTCAGAAAGTAGCTTTGCTTGGCACCACGGTGGCAAAGGAGCTTTTCGAAGATAATAATCCGGTTGGAGCGACAATTAAGATAAATCGCATAACTTTTCAGGTAATCGGTGTTCTCCCGGAGAAAGGTGCGACTATGTGGCATGACCGGGATGATTTAGTGATCATCCCTGTTACTACTGCGATGTATCGAGTTTTAGGAAAACAATATGTTGATCATATTGATGTAGAAGTAAGAGATCCCGGCTTGATGGAGGAGGCTCAGGAGTCAATAAGCGGACTTATCATTAAACGCCACCATCTTAATAAAGAGAATGAGGGTTCATTTCAGATCCGCAATATGGCTGAGATTCAGGATATGGTGGAGGGCACAACCAGGACAATGAGCTGGCTTCTGGGTTGTATCGCTGCTATATCTCTTTTAGTCGGTGGAATCGGCATTATGAATATAATGCTTGTCTCGGTTGCGGAACGCACAAGAGAAATAGGTCTTCGTAAGGCAATAGGTGGGCGGGCGAGAGATATAATGATCCAGTTTCTTATTGAATCCGCAGTTATGACATTTAACGGTGGGGTAATCGGCATTGTGCTTGGTATAGGGATAGCAGTGCTTTTATCTACTTTTGCCGGCTGGGCAACCAAGGTTTCAGTATCTTCAGTAGTCTTGGCAGCAGCATTTTCTATTGTCGTAGGAATAGTATTCGGCCTCTGGCCGGCGCGTCAGGCGGCAAGGCTTAATCCAATTGAGGCATTAAGGTATGAGTAGATAATGAGGGTCAAATCTTTATTCTTGACAAATGATAATTTTCTTGATATAAATTCTTTATGGCAAGGTCATTAAGGATTCAGTATGAAGGAGCAGTATATCATGTCAGTAGTCGGGGCAATGAAAGAAAAGAGATCTTTAAAGATGAGATAGATAGAAAAGCATTTCTTGATTTATTAACAGACTCCCTAAAGACATATAGCGTGATCCTCTATTGCTATGTGTTAATGGAAAACCACTTCCATTTCCTTCTTGAGACCCCTCTTGCCAATCTTAGTGAATTCATGAGGCGGTTTAATATTACCTATACCTCTTATTATAACCGGAGACACAAAAGAGTAGGCCATCTTTATCAGGGGCGATATAAGAGTATCCTTGTAGATAAAGAGAGCTATCTTGCCGTCTTATCCAGATACATTCGGGATTCTTTAGCGGAGAAACGGAGGTATTTAAAGAGGTATAAATGGAGCAGTCTTTTAGGCTATATATATGAAACGCAATAAATACTTGCATATAAATTAAATTTATATTATAATTGGAACAGTCTAATTATGAAAGGAGGACTGTTCCGATGAAAAGACTTAAAATTCATGATGTGGAAACATTTGTTGATGCTATTCAAGACGAAATATCCCGAAACCCTGAGGGTAGATATTATCATCGATTGCATGTTACGCTCCATGCTCTGAAAACAGGTGATTTTTATGAAGCTGCTCGTATTTACGACCATTCTCCCCATAGTATTTACAATTGGGTTCATCGCCTCACCACTCACGGGCTGGCCGGATTACAAGAAGGAAAACGTCGAGGTCGCCCCAGGGGCCTCTCAACTTCACAAGAGCAAAAATTATGTAAAAACTTATTGCTTTCACCCAGGAAATTTGGCTACGATCAAAATATTTGGGATGGACCATTGCTTTCCTACCACCTTCAGAAAAAGTATTCTGTACATTTACGAGTTAGGCAATGCCAGAATATTCTCCATCGCTTGGGGTTCACTTTACAAAGACCTCGGCGACAAGCAGCTGAAGCCGACCCTGAGGAACAGGAGCGCTTTAAAAAAAATTAAGAAAGTGGGTGAAGGATCGGAGTATAGAAATATGGGCCGAGGACGAAATTCACTTTCACCGAACCACCTCCCTTATCCGTACCTGGGCTCCTGTGGGTCAACAACCCCGTGTTCTATCAGCCTCTACCAGAGAAAAGATTGGATTCTTCGGAACCCTCAGTTTAAAAACAGGTCGCCTATTAACTCAAGAATCCAGCACTTTCAATGGGGAAACATTCTACCATTTCCTTCGCTACCTTCTCAGACACACCAAGGGACGTATTCTTCTAATCATGGACAATGCTCGCTGGCACAGAGCCAAAATCTTAAAGCCTTTTTTCTTTCAACATCGGAATCGTCTCATTCCAGTCTTTTTGCCTCCTTATTCACCAGAACTCAATCCAATAGAACGAGTATGGAGAATTACTCGGCGGCGTGTTACCCACAACCGCTATTTTCCAGATATAAAAATACTGAGAGATGCTCTAATAAATCAATTTGCTCAATGGGAGTCACCTAATAATGCTCTAAAAGTATTATGTGCAAATATTTAATGCGTTATATATAAATAAAGCCTCTTCATCAAATTCATCCTGGGCTGAGGAGGTGCCAAATAACAAAAAGAAAAACAGCAGGCTAATCGCCAGCTTCTTTATTAAGCTATCTCCTTTCATAAATTCCTC
>JAUWWP010000364.1 GCA_030616835.1 Deltaproteobacteria bacterium
GTTTTGACTCTCGGTATCACTGCCTTCTTTGCCTATCAACTTACGAAGGTTGACATCAGTGCCTCCTCTGACAGCTTGCTGATCAAAGGTGATCCCGAAAGAATATACTTTGAGCAGGTTAAGGAGATCTTTGGAGACGATCAGATAATCGTAATTGCTCTGGTGAATAAAGAGGAGATCTTTAATGTAGAGACCCTGAAGAAGATAAAGAGGATTACCGAAAAGATTGAGAGGTTGAATGGGGTTAAAAGAGTAATCAGTATATCTAATGTGCTCAATATTAAAGGGGGACTTGAGGAAGGAGAAGAGACCCTGGAGGTTGAGCATTTAATTGCAGATTTCCCGGGCAGTGAAGAAGAGTGGAGGAAATTTAACTGGAGAAAGCTAAAGGAAGATATCTTTGAAAACCGGCTTTATTTAAAGAATCTGATCTCCCCGGATGGAAAGGCAGCCGCAGTGAATGTTTTTATCGAAGCTATGTCGGAAGAAGAGTTATTTAATAAGGACATTGTGGGTAAAATTAATGCCATTATCGAAGAGGAAAAGGGGCCGGAAACTATTTACCTGGCCGGAATACCCCATACCAAGGTAGCCATCACTAAGACAATGAAGGGTGATATAAAAAAGTTTCTGCCCTTTACTTTTCTCTTAATCCTGATAGTGGTTTCTCTCTCATTCAGGAGCCTGAAAGGGATTACTCTCCCGCTGATTACGGTTTTCTTCAGTGTTACCTGGACCGTGGGGCTTATGGGGCTTTTCAATACCCCTTTCTCTCTGATAACCATAGTCCTGCCCTCACTGCTGCTTGCCATTGGCAGTGCCTATGTTATTCATGTAATGTCCCAATACTTTCTGGAGGCCAGGGAGGAGGCGGAAAAACCCGAGATCTTAAAGAGTGCCCTAAAGCACATTAGCCTTCCGGTAGTGATCACTGCCTTGACCACGATGGCCGGTTTTGCCTCGCTGATGGTAAACCGAATACCCGGCATCAGGCAACTGGGCTTCTTTGCCGTCTTTGGTATATTCTCGACGATGATAATCTCCCTGACCTTTGTCCCGGCAGTATTGCTCTTCTTAGAAAAGCCAGTAGTAAAAAGGGTTGAGAAAAGAGAAGCTGAAGTTTTAACCAGAATGCTAAGGCGGCTGGGGGAATTCAACCTTCGCCATAAGCCCGGGATCCTGATCTTTAGCCTAATTTTTTCGCTCATTGCTGGTCTGGGAGTCTTCCGGATTAGAGTAGACACGGATTTTATCTCTTACTTTGATGAGGACTCTGAGATCAGGATTGCCCGAAGGCAATTGCACCGGCATCTGGCCGGAGGGGCGCCGATCTATGTGATCATTGATGGCGGCCGTGAGGATGCCCTCAAGGAGCCTGCTCTTCTACGAGATATTGAAGGGCTGCAGGAATATCTGGAAGGCCTGAAAGGGGTTGATAAAACCATCTCAATTGCTGATTACATAAAGCTGCTGAATAAGGCGATAAACAATAATGACCCGAAGTTTGAGCTTATCCCCCACTCCAAAGAGGAGGTAGCTCAAAATTTGCTATTCTATTCCCTTTCCGGAGACCCAGAGGACTTTGATCCCTACGTCAACCGTGAATATTCCAAGGCAAATATATTGATCAGATCGAACATTGTGGGCTCGACAGAGGTGTCCCGGCTGATTGAGAAAATTAATAACTATGCCGGGGTGCATTTCCCGCCGGGAGTAAGAGTAAGGCCCACCGGTACCCTGCCCCTGCTTAACAAAACCGCCGACGAGGTTTCTCTCGGACAGATTAAGGGCTTAAGCCTGGCGATAATCGTGATTTTCGGGGTGATGGCCTTGCTATTTCTTTCCTTTAAAATCGGATTTCTCTCAATGCTTCCCAATATCTTTCCCATCCTGATGCTCTTTGGGATTATGGGATGGACCGGGGTAACCCTGAATTTCAGCACCAGTATTATTGCCGGCATCGTAATCGGGATTGCGGTGGATGATACCATTCATTATTTGACCCGGTTTAACCGGGAGGTCAAGGATACCCGCAGTGAGGAAAAGGCAATGTTTAATACCCTTACCTCCACTGGCAAGCCCATTATTTTTACTTCCATCGCCCTGTTCTTCGGCTTTATCATCGTTTCGCTTTCCGATTTTAAGCCCATAACCCACTTTGGCTACCTTACCGCTTCCACTATGATAATCTGCCTTTTTGGAGATCTGGTCCTCCTCCCAGCTCTGCTGACCACGGTGAAAATAATTACCCTCTGGGATCTGATTGACCTCAAATTGGGAGAAGAGCCCACCAAAAGGATGGGTTTGTTCCAGGGCTTGAGACATTCCCAGGCTAAGATCGCCGTGCTTATGGGATCAATAGATAAATACCAGAAAGGAGAACAGATAATTACCGAGGGGGAGATTGGATCGGAAATGTATGTGATAGTCGTCGGGGGTGTGGAGGTTTTTAGCGGTTCAGGAGAAGGAAGGCAAACAATCGCACTACTTAGACAGGGAGATACCTTTGGAGAAATGGCTCTGGTTCGCCATAGTATCCGCTCGGCCAGTGCCATTGCGACCGAACCCACTGAGCTCCTGGTAGTGAATGAAAGGATGCTGGAGAGATTGCAGAAAAGGTACCCCCGCATCTCTTCCCAGGTTTTTCTCAACCTGGCGAAACTGCTCAGCGACCGGCTGGAGCTCACTACCGCTACTTTACTCCAGATAGGAAAAGGCTAAGGCTCTTCACGGAAATATAGTGGGTAGACAGAATTCACCCACAGAATTATCATTACCAGAGGAAGAAGATCTAATGTCAAATGTCAAGGCCCAAAGTTCAAACAAAGCCCAAAGTTCGAATGATTAATAAATAAAAAAATCTTCTTGTCCTGAGCTTGTCGAAGGATTGGCATTTAGTCATTTGACATTCATTTGATATTTGGATTTTGACATTTGGATTTTAGAATACAGGGGTTAAAAGCTATACCTGAAAGCCAAAAATATCTGGTCATTATCCGAGAAGATTGCCAGGGGGGTTATCTGCTGAAGGATAGAGGTATAAACCCCTCTTCCCCCAAAAATATTAGCTCCTAAGGTGAGCTTAATGGCGTCGGAAAAGCGGTAATTAATCCTCGGACCGATAAAGTAATCCCTGTCTTCAATAAAAAGAGCAAACCTGAGCTCGGGAACTAATTTCTCACTCAGCAGTTCAGCAGATATTAGCCCTCCTATTATAGTAGTTCTTTTATCAGCCATGATCAGGTCCCCGGGGGGATTAATGATAACCTGCTGGGAAAACCCGACAGTGAAAAAGTATTTTTCTTCCAATCTGTACTCTATCTCTCCCGCATAGGACAAAGAAGGCCTTTTATCGTGTCTTATTACTATGCTGGGTGGTATTCTTTCCCGGGAATATAACCTCGCTGGTGAGTAGGCAAATTCTGCCTTGAAGCCAAAATCTTCAATCAGAGA
>JAUWWP010000128.1 GCA_030616835.1 Deltaproteobacteria bacterium
AGTTTTTTAGGCATATATTGTAAGTAGCCCTCTCATCCTTTCGACCCCGATGCCCATCGGGGCTCAGGGCAGGCTCTGTCCCTCTCCCCCAATCCTTCGAGACGCTTCGCTCCTCAGGACAGGCAGGGGAGAGGGGATTTTAGAAAGGGGAAATTTTGGGTAAAAAAGGCTAGCCGGCTAGCCTTTTTGGCCTCTTTGGGACCTCAATATCCCGGAAAATGTTGGGCGCCAACGTTTCTACCCCTCTTTGGGGGTCAAGATCCTCGGAAAAGGTTCTACGTGGAACCTTTTTGCTCTTCTCCGGAGGCCAAGAGCCTAGGACAGGTTGAGACTTCTCAACCTTTTTGCCCCCTCCGAAACACCCAAGTGATAAATCTCTTGACAACCAGACCTCAATCGTGTAATTTGAATATTAGATATTCAATTATCATAGCGAGGTCTATTATGATACACCGTACATTATCGAAAAAACTCCAGGAGGCGACCGCGCAGTTTCCGGTCGTGACCGTCACGGGACCACGGCAGTCGGGCAAGACGACCCTGGTACAGACCGAATTCAAGGACTATGCGTATATCTCCCTGGAGCTTCCTGATGAGCGCGCCTTCGCCCGGGAGGATCCCCGGGGATTCCTGGACCAGTTTGACGGCCCTGCCGTATTGGATGAAGTGCAGCACACTCCCGAGTTGTTCTCCTATATTCAGGTCCAGGTCGATGAGCAAGACCGGCCGGGACAGTTCATCTTGACGGGGTCACAAAATTTTCTGCTCTTGCAGAGCATCTCCCAGTCCCTCGCTGGTCGGTGCGCGGTGCTCCATCTGCTTCCGTTTTCACTGGCCGAGCTGTCCGACCGGCCGGCGGTATCCCTCGAGGCGCTGGGGCGGGAGGTGCCCCGGGCCATGAAGGCTCCCCGACATAAACTGATGGAGTTGCTATTCGCGGGCTTTTACCCGCGGATTCACGACAAGGGCCTTTCACCGCGGGACTGGCTGGGCAGCTACTACCAGACCTATCTGGAACGGGATGTCCGCAATGTGCTTAATGTCGGCGACCTTGAGGCCTTCAGTCGATTCGTCCGGCTCTGCGCGGGCCGGAACGGGCAGTTGTTAAATCTGTCCGGGTTGGCCTCGGATTGCGGCATCACGCATACCACAGCGAAACGCTGGATTTCCGTGCTGGAGGCCAGCTTCATGATCGTGCTTTTCCGGCCCCATCACCAGAATTTCGGCAAACGGCTCATCAAGGGCCCCAAACTCTACTTCCTGGATACCGGTCTTCTGTGTTTTCTGCTTCGGATACAGGCTCCGGAAGACCTCCACCAGCACGCAGCACGGGGCGCCATTTTCGAAAGCTTCGTGCTCTCCGAGCTCTACAAGAACTTTATGCACCGCGGGGAGCAACCCGGTCTTTATTTCTGGCGGGGCTCCAGTGGCCGCGAGGTTGATATCCTCATCGACATGGGAAGCCATCTGATCCCGGTGGAGACCAAATCCGCTCAGACGGTTGCCGCCGATTTCTTTGACGGGCTGAAGTACTGGCGGGATTTGAGCGGACAGGATGATGGACCGGCCGCCCTGGTCTACGGAGGGGACCGTCCTTTCAAACGGGAAGGGGCAGTCGTCTATCCGTGGTTTGCTCTGTAAGAGGCCTGAGACAAAATGCAAAAAAAATGGATCGCAGATTCCAGATTCCAATGACAAGTGACCACTGACGATTGACGACCTATGAAGAAAAAATTCAGAAGATTGGCAATTCACAAGGAATCACCCTTCCTTTAAGCTTGCTTCGGGAGGTAGGTCTGAATCTCCATAGTGAGGTGGAGATTCATGCTGAAAATGGTCGGGTGATTTTGGAGGCGGCTCCTCCGGTCAAACCGGTTGCCCTTGAAGGTCTTTGGAAGGGGATCAAAGTAACAGAAGAGGATATAGCGCGGGTGCGGAGTGAGTTCTTTCGCCCCTACCGCAAGTAGAAGTGCTTCCAGTACGAAGTAGGATGAACCCTTTTTGTAAAGTTAAGACCACCCCTCTACTTCATTTTATTCTGTCAAAAATACGAACCGACCCTGGGTCTTCAAGTGTCTCTTTCTTCACCCTTTTGGATTATCTCCGCTACGATTGTCCGCATCTCCTGGGGTATGCGTTCCAGCACCTCGGGATCTCTGTCCTGTTGCCAGTAGAGGTTGGCCCAGATAAAGGGTTGGATTAGTGCGATCTCTTCTTTCCTTTCGTTTTTCTCCAGAAGTTTTAGCATACTTTGGAATAAGGGCTGACGGGAAGGGGACAGCCAGGATTTGAAATAACCCAATAGAACTTCAAAAAGCAAGTCCTTCCTGGCGAGATGGAATTTAGATACGGCCTCTTTGAAAGCGTTTTCAGCCAATCCCCAATTATTTTCCAGAATAGCCAATTCTGCCTTTTTCAGGATTATTAGGATGAAAAGGCTTACAGTCAGTGCATTATCAGGTGCAAGACCTATTGCCTTACAGATCTTTTCTAATGATAAATCTAAGAATTTTCTATCACCTGTTCTTTCATAATAATCAATTAGCGCTGCAGCCCAGTTGTTGTAGGCTTTATGTTTATCGGGTTTGATCTCAATGGCTTTCTGGTATTTTTCGAAGCTTTCTTGGAAGAGCTGGGTCATTTGTTCACCCTCACTTCTTTGGGTCAAGGCTGCTAAAGCGTTACCCCAGTTGTTATAAGCTTCGTGCATATCAGGCTTGATCTCAGTGGCTTTTTTGTATTTCTCAAAGCTTTCTTGGAAGAGCCTGGCCATTTGCTCACCCTCGCTTCTTTGGGCCAAGGCTGACATGGCATTTCCCCAGTTGTTATAGGCTTCGTGCATATTGGGATTGATCTCGGTGGCTTTTTGGTATTTTTCGAAGCTTTCTTGTAAGAACTGGATCATCTGTTCGCCCTTGCTTCTTTGAGCCAAAGCTGACAGGGCGTTCCCCCAGTTGTTATAGGTTTCGTGTTTATCCGGTTTGATCTCGGTGGCTTTTTGGTATTTTTCGAAGCTTTCTTGGAATAATCGGGTCATTTGTTCACCCTTGCTTCTTTGGGCCAATTCCGACAGGCCGTTTCCCCAGTTGTTGTAAGCTTCGTGTTTATCGGGATTGATCTCGGTGGCTTTCTGGTATTTTTCGAAGCTTTCTTGGAAGAGTTGGGTCATTCGTTTACCCTTGCTTCTTTGAGCCAAGGCTGTTACCGCAACTCCCCAATTGTTGTAGGCTTCATGCATATCAGGTTTGATTTCAATGGCTTTCTGGAATTTTTCGAAGCTTTCTTGGAAAAGTTGGGTCGTTTGATCGCCGTATGTTCTAAGTGCCATCTTATAGTCAACAAAACCTAACCCGTATAGGTTTTTAGAAATCTCATTAAGGTCTTGTTTCTGCTGATTCTCTGATAAGGCTTTTTCCAGTAACTCTTTGCTTTTATCAAATTGTCCGGCATCGAGTAATTTCTGGATCGTATCGTCGAATATCTCTATTCGATCCTCACCGGTAGAAGCGGCGGCAATATAATCAATATCCTCTAAGATCCGATGGGCTTCTTTATACTTACCTGCTTGAAGTGTCTCTTCAAATTTTTTCATAGTATTTTGGCGTATTCCCCGGAGTTCCTTTTCTGTGAACCAGATTTTAAGGAAGGTAATAAATACCTGGAACTGTCTCTGCCATCGCCGCGAATAGCGGTATTGGTGGTAGATCCGAAAGAGCGGCTCTGCCAACTCATAGATTGTCAATCGGGCATCCTTGCGCCTGCTCTTAAGAGAGTCTTCTTGCTTTCTTAATCTTGAAGTTCCTGCCTTCCTAACATATCCGAGAGAATCCAAGCGCCGTAAGATTGTATTTACCTGATTTTGGGGTAGTCGGGTAATATTGGCGAGTGTAGAAGGTGTTGCCATCACCCCGTAGGAGGTTTTTTTAAGGGCCTGAATGAGCACCCTGCCTCCATTTTTTCTGGCCCATTTTTTTAGACTTTCATCCCACTCCAGACGGGCCATTGCATCAATAATTTTTTGCTGCTGGGGAGAAAGCTCGTCTATCCGGGATTTATAGTATGGGGTAAGCTCATCCAGGAGGTTCATAAGCAGATCTTTAACATCGGCAATCGATTCGCGAGAAATGATCTCGTAAAGCATCACGGTAAGGCGAGGATTTCCTCCGGTCAGGTGGTTTATTGCGCGGACACGGCCTATAATTTCTGGGTCTGAACTTAACTGAGTGATCAGTTTGGCCGGATCACCTTGATTCTCAGCCAATTTTTTCAGGAGTTCAAGCTCTTCGGCATCTGACAGTGGAGCAAGGGGTATTACCCGGAAAAACTGATACAAAGGTTGATTGGGATCCACTAAAGCCTGGAAATAAGTAGAGGTTGTTCCAATGAGCATTAACCAATCCTCATTCATAAGTAGTTTTCGAAGCTTTTGTTCTTCTATATTTTCCCAGCTACGAGATGCGATGATCTGATCAATGTTATCCACTAAAAGGAGGAGTTTCCTTTCTTCTCTTTGACAAAAGGATTTCCAATATTGCAGATAATCATCAAGGGCCTGATCATCGTCTGTTGATGTTTTCCATTTTTCAAGAGTCCCTATAATAGAATCTTTGATCTCTGATTTACTTAGCTCAGCCGGGAGAGGTTGGGGGTCGTCAACCCGATCCTGAAAGGCCTGTAGGGTCCGCTCAAAAAAGTCTCGAAGGTTTGCAGTCCCGTGATACTCTTCCTCAGCTAATTGGAGGACTAACCATTTTTTTGAAAGAGATATATTTTCTTCAACCTGAATGGAAATCATCCGGAGGAGATGGGTTTTCCCGATGCCGCGGGGACCGGTTAAGAGGATGTGTTGATTATGGGAACGACTTACATTCTCGGTGATATTATCAAGGATTGTTTCAAGAATTTGTTTGCGACCGGTAAATGTCCGCTTGATAGTTTCAGGTGTAGATTGATTTGGATTGAATTTTGAATGCATAGCTTATCCCCCCCTTATGCCCTTCGCCCTTTCCACCAATCACGAAAGACCTTGAGATAAAACCGATATTTACCAGATCCGGATGGGTCTTCAACAAAGTAGCGATCATGAAGAAGGAGATCAAGCAGTTCTGAAAATCCCTCTAAGCTACCTTGTTTCTCCAGGTAGATGGTCTCCATTTGTCCACGCGAAACTGGTTCATTTGCTTTTGCCATAAAAGTCAGGATTGATCGGGCGATATCCGCTTCCCATTTTTCAATATATCGGAACCTCTCTTCAAAATGTTTGAATGTTAAATCAAAATTGGGTGACAAAAATTTCTCCCAGTAGAAATTTTCAAGGTCTGATTTAATGATGGGGGCTTTTCCCGAGTCCTTAAGAGTTGTTAAAAAAGCCTGAATAAAATATGGAACCGGCTCGCCTATGATTTCCAAGACTTTCGCATGAAATAAGGGATCAAGGGAAATTTGGTTAGAATCACAAAGTTCCTTTATAAATCGGATTGCTACTTCAGGTTCGAATGGCGGTAATTCAATAGTATATAGATCGTTTAAGGTATAAGATAGATCTAATCGCTGAACTCTGGGCAGGATGCTGATTGAACCGGTAATTATGAAACGGATATTTTTACGGGTCTGGGGAGAAAGACGGAGTCCCCGAAACCAATTTAGAAAGTGATTTGGCTCTTCTTTGTTTTGAGCAAGATTTTCAATAAAAATAGAAAATTCATCAATGACTATAAGCATCCTCTTTGGAAAAACTGATAGGATATTTATAATCTCCTCCCCGATAATTTTCCAGTCACGTCTTAGGAACTCGGCATCTTTTATTCTTAACCTATCAGCGGCCCAATCAATTGTATTTTCAAGATGGTGCATGCCTTTAGTTTTCATGCTGATATACTTTTTTATCTCTTCATTCTTCCATATGTCCCCAACTAAACTTCTTAAGAATTCTGAAGGATTCTTCGAGCCCTCTAAATTAGTCATGAATCCAATAAGGTCATCTTTAGGGTAATCAATTAAACGTTGGGCTACTGAACTTTTCCCGAAACGTCTTGGGGCTGAGAATAACAATGAATCGGTTTCAAGATGACTCCATATCTGTTCAATAGTTTTTTCTCGGTCATAAAAATCATCTCCTGAAACGATATTTCCGGTTGCTAATCTAAGCATTTACACCTCCTGTGTTAGAATGCATTAATGTTACACAACAATTATAATGCACAACATTCTTGTTGTCAAGTATTTTTTTAATGACAGTGCAAATATCTTACATTATTTATGGATATTTGCCCTCGGAAAATGTTGGACGTCCAACATTTTTGACCCGTCTGAGGCTGATTAAAGGATTTTTTAAGGAAAGTCCTGAAAAACTAAGGATTAAGGCTTGTGGGCAGTAATCAATGAGCAGAGCAAAGAATTACTCCTGATCTTAACCCGGGTGAGGCCCAGTTCGGTCAGCTTCTCCGCATACCAGCCGGCTCCTCGCATATAAGGGGAAAATGCTCGGGGACCCTGGATAGCCACCCTGCCTCCTTTTCGGGCAACCCTGATCATCTCCGCCATTGCCCTCTGCCGGTTAGAAATCAGGTTCAGGTGAAAGATAGAAAGCACAACTTCAAAGGTATTATCTTTATAGGGAAGCTGCTCGGCATCACCCAGATTCAGATAAATACTTCTTTGCCCCTTCCCCTCGGCCTTCTCCCGGGCTTTCAAGAGCATATTTCTCGATAGATCCAGAGCCACGACATGGCTATCCGGAATTAGAGATAGGATCCCGACCGCAGCATACCCGGTCCCGGAAGCAATATCCAATACCTTCTCCCCTGACTTAATCTGGCATTCATCAATAATTGTCTTTATCCCCTCAAGGTCATGGCCCGCAAATAAATTGGCTAACACCTCGTATATCTTCGGCCTCAGGGTGGCAACCTGTTTAAACCGCTGCCTTCCGATTGGTAGAAGGAAAGACAGGTACATCACCGAACCCCCAATTAGGGCTAAGACAATGATCCCGGCAATTAAACCGGGCCAGCCGAAATGTGCGTAGGCCAAAATAAGCCCGTAAACGGGCGCGGCAACAAGCAGCAAATCAAGGGCATAAGCCACTTTTCTGGGAAGTGGTCCCATCGTCTTCTATCCGAAAATCCTTTTAGCGGATTTGCCTGCCGGACACTCCTCCTGCATCTCGCACTTAAGGCAGCCGACCCTAAGTTTTATTATCTGAAAGGCAACTGAAAGAAGAAAAAAGGCAGTCATGATATAGTAGCGACCCAGGAAAGCCAGCCCGATCAGGGGAAAGGTGGTCATTGTTACCCAGATAGCAG
>JAUWWP010000428.1 GCA_030616835.1 Deltaproteobacteria bacterium
CCATGATGTCATCCCAGGTTCCAATTTCAACCGGCCATTCGTCCACTCCGTCAGTAGGGTCGGAATCGTATATAGTTCCATCATATTTCCACACATAAACATATAGACCATCTTTCACGACGATCTCCATCTTCCCATCTCTATCAAAATCAGCCAAGGCGGGAGATGAAATGATCATTGTCTGTATTTGAACTGGCCAGCCCTCCTGGTAATTGAAGGCAGGTTTTTGGAAAGTCGTATCAGCATATGATTTTTTATCGTTGGGCCTGGTCACAGTCAGGTGTAGTTTACACAAGCCTGGGGGGAGTTCACTGATGTCCCATGAATAAAGGATATCATCTTTCTTTGGCTCGCTTGAGGTAACGAGAGTCACCCAGTCCATAGTTCGATAAGGTGCATACCTAAGCTTATAGCTTCCACCAGTCCCACCCCAACAGGCACTCCCTTTTATATCCATAATGTCTCCTCCAAGCCAAGTAGTGAACCTTTTAGGGTGGGTAATGCTGGCGTAAGACGGCCAAATAACAATATGGTCATAAAAACTATTCCCTGATTTATCGGTAACCGTCAGCTCAAGAACATAGCGATACCAGTCAGCAAGACTCTCACTATCCAGGCCGGGATATAGAATGCCATTATCTATCTCGGAATAAAACGTAGTTTGAGTCGACCCTTCGTAAGGGTTGGATATTCTAATGGTATAATGGTCAAAATTACTGGTGGTGACCCCGGTGGTACCTTTAGCGGTGCCCTCGATGTCTATGATACCGCAGACGCCGCTGCCGCTGGTAGGCGAGGTTATCTGGGCGGGCAGAAACTCGGTAATACTCAGGGCATTTTCCAGGGCCTTCTGGGCATTAATCATTCCATATCCGGAATATTCATCCCAGCCATCCCAACATGCATTACCCCACAAACATGCATTAGGGAAACCTATGGGATCAATAATATCATCAGCCGAGCCCCGGATCACCTGTCTCACCTCCTCCGGGGTAAATTCGTGACGGAAGGAGAGGATCAGGGCCGCTAAGCCAGAAGTATGGGGTGCGGCCATTGATGTCCCATTTGCCCGGGTGTAATCGTTACCAATTAGGTCACCCATAGATGTCCCTTGAGCTCGCAGGGATAAAACATCAACCCCAGGAGCCGCTACATCGATCTTACCACCATAATTTGAAAACCATGCTTTAATATCCTGATAATCAAAGGCAGATACGGTAATGACATTCTTAATATTAGCCGGGAAAAAAAGATAGGCATTTTTATTGGCGTTGCCCGCTGCTGCCACTACAACACAGCCCACGCCGTGGGCATAATTTACTGCCTCTTCAATATCATAACTGCTCCCATACCCGGCCCAGCTATTATTGATGACCATCCGCATATTCCATTGCATACTGCGGTCAGCAGCATACCAGATTGCCTCTTTCAAAGACCAAATAGAACCGCTCCCCCCACTATCAAGGCCCTTTACCGGGAGGATCTTGATCCTGTTATTGAACGAAAACCCGGCAATACCGGTGGCGTTGTCGGTAATCGCCGCAGCCGTGCCCGCTACATGGGTTCCGTGGCCGTGCTGGTCATCCGGATTGTTGTCCTCAGTAGGGCTTGTATAAGTAACCCCGATAAAATCCCAGCCCAGAAGATCATCAACCTTGCCATTGCCGTCATCATCAACATCATTAAGCTCCCCAGGGAATTCAGGGAAATCTTCTGAAAAAGGATTAACCACCCCATTCCTTTCTGTTCCCCAGTCGCCGTCAGTATCTTCCGCATCGGCCCACACATCACCATCATTATCGTATCCATCATTTCTATTATCCACACATACTGCCGGGTCAACATAAGCCAGTGGATCAGGGTCGCAGTGAATATCAAAATTATCGTGATTGGGATCAGGATTGATTACTGGATCATAAGGTGATAAAGCTGGATCATCAACACAGTCAAATTCGTCAGGGATACCTGCTTCATAATTATTCGGGCATCCGTCACGGCCTACATCCTCTCCCGGATTAACCCAGAGGTTTTGCTCGATAATGAAATTACTATTTAGGTCTTCACCGGCATCCAGAATTCCATTTCCATTCACATCCTCGGTCAGATCCGGATGCAATTTAATACCGGTATCCACCACTGCCACTACCACTGTCGTGCCGGGGCCAGCGTTCTCAATAGCCCAGGCCTGATCCATTTTAACCCTCTCCAATCCCCAAAGATCAGGATAGGGTTGTCCCCAACTGCTGCTGGTCCAGGTGCCGGTTGCCGGGTCATAGACATAAGGGTCATCGGGCATTAACATTACCTCACATATCTTATTAGGCTCTGCCCAAATAACATTAGCATCAGCCGTATACTCTTCCACCAGTTTATCCATATTCACAGTGATCGGAAATTTAAAAAGGAATGTAGTGCTTAGGTCAGGAAGCTTCCTGAGATTCTGAATCTTCCTGACCAGTTCCTGAATCTCTTGCCCTATCTTGACACTCCGCTCTCGGGGTATCTTCCACCAATTCTTGAAAAGATATGCTAACAATTCCTTGATTTTTACCCCTAAAGACTTGATATGTTCAGACTTTGGTAGCCCTCCAGAAGGTGGAATAATTTCCAAAAGCCGGTATTTCTCATTCAATTTATCGATTGATTTGATCCCGGTCTCAACAGTTCCCTTCTCGATAGCCTTCTGGATCTTTCTCGCTACCTGGGGGGTAAACTTCACAATTAGATCCCCGAGCACATACTCTGATACAGGCGATACTGGCATGGGGGTGGCTGAAAGAATCACTGTAGTCGGACCCTCCAGTGGTGGGAATTCACCAGGATGTTCAAAAACAACCGCCCCATCCTTTATGTCCCTGAA
>JAUWWP010000091.1 GCA_030616835.1 Deltaproteobacteria bacterium
CCTTATACCATGAGGATTGTCTCCGATATTCTGGAGTCTAACGGTTCTTCATCAATGGCTACTGTCTGTGGGGGTACTCTCGCCTTGATGGATGCAGGGGTCCCGATCAAGACTCCCGTGGCCGGAATTGCTATGGGTTTGATCAAGGAGGGGGGGGAATTCTATATTCTTTCCGATATCCTGGGAGATGAGGATCACATAGGAGATATGGATTTCAAAGTAGCAGGGACCCGGGAGGGGATAACCGTCCTGCAGATGGATATTAAGATACCGGGGGTCAACGAGGAGATTCTACGCCGTGCCCTCGCTCAGGCAAGAGAGGGAAGAATTAAGATCTTGGATAAGATGCTTGCCATCATCGAGGCACCCCGGCCCGAGCTTTCGGTCTATGCGCCCCGCATTGTTACCATCTATGTCAAGCCCGAAAGGATCAAGGATGTGATCGGCCCCGGTGGTAAAATTATTAAGGGTATTATTAGAAGTACCGGGGTCAAGATCGACATTGACGATACCGGAAAGGTCGAAATTGCCTCCACCGATAGTGAAGCAATGGAGGAGGCCATCGAGTTGGTAAAGAAGCTTGTTCAGGAGGTGGAAATCGGTAAGCTCTATATGGGTAAGGTAAAGAAGATTATGGACTTCGGAGCCTTTGTCGAAATCTTTCCTGGCACCGAGGGGTTGGTCCATATCTCCCAACTAACTGATGAATATGTACGCCAGGTGCAAGATGTCGTTAAGGAAGGAGAGGAAATCATAGTCAAGGTCTTGGATGTCGACCCCCAGGGAAAAATCCGTTTAAGCAGGAAGGAGGCCTTGGGAAAGAGTCTGGATGGACAGCCTGCCGCTTCTTGAGCTATGCTTATGATTTTAAGCTCTTCACGGAATATAATGGGTAGAAGGTGAGATAAGCCTACTTCGCCGTAGTTCAGCTGCCGCTTTAGCTCCGGCGAAGGTGGCTGGCTACGAAGGCTGAATGTCAAATTCATTTACTTCAGGGAATAGCAGGGAGTAGCAAGGAATAGCAGGGAATAGCAGGGACTTGAACCCTTGAATCCTATTTATTGGCATTTGGATTTTTTCCCACAGGTGAGCTAATCACCCCAGGAGGTAGAAATAATGAAATGGCGAGCCCTTATAGTTTTGCTAATGGTAATAACTGGATGCGGCAGTTCCAGTTATAAGAAGGCAGAAGAGTTCAGAGTGAAGGAAGATAATGAAGCTGCGGTTAAACTTTACCAGAAAGCAGTGAAAAGTTATCCCGGCAATCCCTGGGGTCACAGCAATCTTAGTGTCCTTTACAGCACTTTGGGTAAATACGACCTGGCCGGTATGGAGAGTAAGTCCGTAGATCTGCCGGAAGCCCATCTCAATCTGGGAATTATTTACTTTGCCCAGGGTGAAAATGATCTGGCCATTAGCGAGTGCGAGGAGGCAATAAAGCTGAACCCTGATTTTGCCGAGGCTTATTATAATATGGGTTTTATCTATATCTATCAGGGTAAGTATGAGCAGGCAATACCGGAACTGCGGAGAGCATTAGAGATTAAACCTGATTACGCTGATGCCCATATCGCTCTGGGCTTTACCTATTTTAATCAGAAGAACTATAAGCCGGCAGTAGCGGAGTTTAAAAGAGCCCTGAAAGTTGACGCAAAATCTGCCGAAGCTCATTATCTGCTGGGGACAGTCTATGAAAAGCAGCGGAGGTACCGCTCAGCCTTCTCCGAGTACCGGAAGGCCTTAAAGCTCAAACGCAGGTTCGCCGAGGCCTATTTCAGTACCGCCGGGATTTATGAAAGGTACAGAAGGTATGATCGGGCCATTAAACTGTACCGGATCGCAATAAAGCTCAGGCGTAATTATGCCGATGCCTATCATAAGGTGGGGTGGCTTTACGCTACCATACCGGATAGGAGGTATAAGAAACCCCGCCATGCAATTGCATACTCTGCCCGGGCAGTAAAACTGACTAAGTGGAAAAATCCGGTTTTCATCAGCACCCTGGCCGAGGCCTTTTACAGCAAAGGTGATTATGCTAAGGCGATTAAATGTGTGAAGCGGGCCATGAGATTAAGACCCGCTAATATCAATTATTATCGGCAGCAGCTCGCTAAGTTTCAGGGGGCCAAAAGAAAGCGGTGGATCAGATAGAATCAGGGGGCAGCTCCCGGATATTGAGATGAACAATATATTTAATCTGCAATGGAGAAGAAAGGTGGATACAATGGTGGAAGCCCTTCTTCGCCGTTATAATCTTGAGTATTTTCTTGAAGGAGATTATAACAATCCCTCATTCAGGATAAAGGGTTCGGTTATAAAAAGGGTTGCCTTTGCCCTTTGTGACAAAAAAGAGGTTATAAAAGAGGATGAGAACATCGATCTTATTCCCGCCAGTAAGGAAGAGCTAAGCTACTACGAGTGGGAGCTGAGGAGGCAGGTGCAAAAGAGGATTTCAACTATACTGGAAGAAAGGTGGGCCTGAGCCTGCTGAAAAAAAGCAGCCTCAATCTGACATACTATATGGAACGACAAAAATAATTGTGCATAGGGTAGTGTTGGAAATACAGACAGATGAATAAATTCTAAGCACTAAGCACCAAATCCTAAACAATATTAAATGACCAAAATTCAAAATACAAAACATTCCTTTCGACAGGCTCAGGAGAAAGTTTTGAACATTTGATATTTGTATTTAGAACTTGTTTAGGGTTTAGGATTTGGGATTTAGGATTTATCAGCATAATGATGGATGAAATATCATATGCAGATATTTAATACGCTTTATATAAATACTTTCATGGAGTTAGCTTTTTTCTTCCCCCGAGGATAAGATATCAATTATTTTTCTACGCAGTTGCTCCATTTCCAGTTCAATCTCCTTTCTATCTTCCTCCTTTTTACTCAGCAGAGCTTTATGGGCTAATTCACTAAACTGCTCGGAGTAGTTTTCAAAATCATAAAGGCTACGCCGAGCCGACCGGATTGAGCGTGCCTTCTCGAGCGGCTTTTTTCGCTGAAACCTTTTCACCAGAGAAGAGGTTTGAAACTCCCTTTTCAGCAGATAACCGCTTCGATCTAGCCCCCATCCTACCAGAGCAAAGACTATTAGTGGGAGGATTACCCAGAGGACAGTAAGCAAGATCGTTCGGATGTCTCCCGAGTGATCGGGACGGACAATTCTGTTGGTGAAATACCAAAGTATGCTTATCGAGGTGAGTGAAACAATAAAGCTGGTCTTCCCCGAAGCTAAATCCAGGAGCTTAAGCCCAATGGTCAAGATCAGGGTAAGCAGCAACATGATCAGAACCCTGATTCCCATCAGGCTTAGAAGCCGGGAGAGCAGATTAAATACCTCTCGAATCCCCAGTAATACGGTTTTGATCTCCTTGATGACTCCTCGGAAGTATTCAAATACCCCTTTTTTCTCTGCCCCGGCCTCTCCCGAATAGATCTTGACTGCGGAGTCGCTGCCCTCAGCTTCGTGAGTCTGTAGAAGGATAAGAGATCCTCCCAAAAGAATCATAATTAATCCTAATGCTAATTTGGGTAAAATGCTTCTTAATTTACCGGGAAGTAACATTCTGAGTCTCTTAAGAAAAGTGGATAGGTCCGCCTCAGGGCGAATTGAAAATTGTAAAATGCAAAGTGCAAAGTGAAAAATGTAAATGATTGAATCTTGCCCCGATGTCCATCGGGGTGAAGGATTTGAACCACGAATTACTCGAAATACACGAAACAAATTTCCCTTTTGGGATTTGGGATTTGATTGATTTGGGCTTTGGTCATTGGGACTTGAGTCCGTCTGAGGCGGAGTAGGGGCAATTCATGAATTGCCCCTACTTCAGCCCTGCTACTGCTTCCTCGATCCTATCCATTCCTTTCTTGATATTGTCCAGGGAGGTGGCATAGGAGAGTCTGAGATAATTGTCTGCCCCGAAGTCCACACCAGGAACGACGGCAACCTTCGCAGTATTGAGAAGATAATCGGCAAGCTCAGCGGAGCTATTTATCCGCTTGGCACCGAAGCCTTTGCCCAGAAGCCTGGAGATGTTAGGGAATACATAGAAGGCTCCCTGGGGCCTTGGGCAACTCATCCCCTCGACCAAGTTGCAGCGGTCAACCATATAATCCCTTCTCTTCGCAAACTCCTTTCTCATCTCCTCCACTGTCTCCTGAGGGCCTTTGAGCGCTTCAGTAGCTGCCTTGAGTGAGATGGAAGTGGGATTGGAGGTACTGTGGCTCTGGGTCCTGGTCATCGCTTCGATAATCTCCCTGGGGCCAGCAGCATAGCCGATACGCCATCCGGTCATGGCATAGGCCTTGGAGACACCATTAACGGTGATAGTTAGGTCATAAATCTCCTTACTTAGGGAGGCAATGGAGGTAAATATAGAGTCATCATAAATAAGTTTTTCATAAATCTCATCCGAGATAACAAAAACATTTTTCTCCACTGCCACTTCCGCGATCCTCTCCAGTTCTTCCTTGCTGTAGGAGGCCCCGGTAGGATTCGACGGGCTGTTAAGCACTATTGCCCTGGTCTTTTTGGTGATTGCCTTTTTAAGCTGTGCGGGCGTGATCTTAAAGCCTTCCTCCTCTCTGGTGTTAATAATCACCGGGTCAGCTCCGGCCAGGAGGGCCATAGGAGGATAGGATAACCAGTAGGGAGCAGGAATGATTATCTCAGTTCCTTCCTCCAGTATTACCTGGATAATGTTATATAGAGAGTGTTTGGCCCCGCAGGAGACGATGATCTGAGCAATGTCATAGCTCAGGCCATTGTCTTTTTTAAACTTCTCCGCAATGGCCTCCTTGAGCTCAACGGTTCCTCCGGCCGGGCAGTATTTGGTAAAGCCTTCATTAATGGCCCTGATAGCAGTATCTTTGATGTTCTGCGGGGTATCGAAGTCGGGCTCCCCCGCGCCAAATGAGACTACATCCACCCCTTCGGCGCGTAGGGCATTGGCCCTGGCACTGATGGCCAAGGTAGAGGAAGGCTTAATATCTTTAACCCGATTAGCTAACTGCATCTTTTTTCCCCTTTCCTTTTTTCTGGAGTTTTTCTCTCAGTCTTTTCTCCACTAATTTGGGGACCATCCCGCTTACCGAGCCCTCCAGGCTCGCTATCTCTTTCACCAATCCTGAGCTAAGATAGGAATAAGGCTCACTTGCCATCATAAACAGGGTTTCTATCTGGCTATTCATCCTGCGGTTAGTCAGGGCCATCTGAAATTCGTATTCGAAATCGGAGACAAAACGAAGCCCCTTCATGATTACCTTGGCCTGACGCCGAGCCACATAATCAACCAAAAGGCAGGAGAAGCTATCTACCTCTATATTTTTCCGGCCTTTAAATATTTGACGGATCATATCCACTCTTTCCTTTTCTGAGAAAAGGTTAGCTTTCTGGGGATTGTGAGCCACCGCCACAATCAGCTCATCAAAGATCTCTACCCCTCTCTCAATAATATCTACATGCCCATTGGTAATGGGATCGAAGGAACCGGGGTATATTGCTACCTTTTTCATCGAATTTTTCTCACCTCCTTGCTGAATGTTTTTTATTAACTTACCCGAAAAAAGCTGACCAGGGTTTCCCCATACCTTCGCTGATCCTCAAGGATCAGCCTTCCCGATGCTTCCGGGAATTTTTCCCTCGGGCTGTGCTGGGCGACGACCAGTGAGCCCGGCTTAAGGATGTTACTCGGGGAGAGGGCTTTTAGAGTCCTGGCTATCAGGGCCTTCTCGTAAGGGGGATCTAAGAAGATTAAATCAAAGCTTTCCCGCCTTTTGCCCAGCAACTTGATCCCCGCCTCAACCCTCCCGCGAATAACCGTTCCCCTTTCCCTGAATTGACAACTCTCCAGGTTTTCTTTCAAGATCCGGGTCGTCTCGAGATGAGCTTCAATAAAAACTGCTTCTTTTGCTCCCCGGCTCAAGGCCTCGATCCCCAAAGTTCCGCTACCAGCAAACAGATCCAGGACCATTCTGCCCGGCAGCTCACCGGCAATGATGTTGAAAATGGCCTCCCTGACCCGATCGGGGGTAGGTCGGAGCTCTAATCCTTTAAGCGATCTTAAGCTCCTCCTTTTACTACTTCCGCTGATTACCCTCATTTGATTAATTCAGAGGGTAAGGGCAATTCATGAATTGCCCCTACATCTCATAGCATTTTTTATCATATAAGTTACTACCAGTCAATTAAAAAGCTTCGGAAGCAGGAGTTCCCTCAAAAATCCTTCAATCCGCCTGAGGCGGACTATACTGGAATGACCAAATCCCAATTCAATCATTTGCAATTTGCATTTTTCATTTTGCAATTTCTTTAAATGCTTCTTTTTCAGCAGTTTTTTTGGTATGATGAAAAACAAGAAGAGGGTTTGAAAGGGAAGTAAGAATGACCATCAGTGGCAGTCCCAAGGTATTTTCCTATGATATCGCCGAAGGGTTTCATTATTTAACCCGGGTCTCGCTTCGGAAGTATACCCCGGCGGATTTAAGGACAATAAGCAAAAACCTGGATATCGTTCAGAGAGAGATAAGGGGAGAGAGGGTTGACCTGGAGGATATTCTGGCGATCAAGCACAAAAATATGCGAATTCAGCGGATAAATCAGGCTCTGATGGTCCTGCACTCTTACTGCAAGCAGAGGAAGATTCCATTATAATGAAAGATTTCATGAAGTTAGCTTCCGAGGCCGCCCGGCAGGCCGGAGAGGTTCTTAAAGAGGGGCTGGGGAAGCGGAAAAGAATCGAATATAAGGGAGAGATCAACCTGGTCACCGAGATTGATCGCCGGGCCGAGAGGGTAATCACTAAACTAATCAGGGCCAGTTACCCGGAGCACGCCATCCTGGCCGAGGAAGGAGAAGGTAAGGAAGGCAGATCCGGCTACAAATGGATCATTGACCCCCTGGACGGAACCACCAACTATGCCCACAGCTACCCCTGCTTCTGCAGCTCAATCGCCCTGGAGCAGGAAGGGGAGGTAATTCTGGGGGTAGTCTTTGATCCCCTTCGGGATGAGCTCTTTTCCGCGGAGAAAGGAAAGGGGGCCTATCTCAATGGGAAAAGGATATCAGTATCGAGTATCGGGAGGTTGATCCGGAGCCTTTTAGCTACTGGCTTCACTTATGATATTAAGAGGGACCAGAGAAATCTCAAGCATTTCCGGAACTTTATCTTAAGCTCCCAGGCGATAAGAAGGGATGGCTCTGCCGCCCTGGATCTCTGCTATCTGGGAGCAGGGAGATTCGATGGCTTCTGGGAGTTAAAGCTCTCTGCCTGGGATGTGGCTGCCGGGGCCCTGATCGTTGAGGAAGCCGGGGGAAGGGTAACCGATTTCCGGGGAGGAAAATTCAGCATTTACTCCCGGGAGATCCTTGCCAGTAATGGAAGAATTCATCGGGAGATGATAAGGATATTGCAGAGGTCAGATGATTAAAGATACTGGGGATAAACTAACGCGGGAGAAGATCTATTCCGTAAGCGAGCTTACCCAGGAGATCCGGGCCCTGCTGGAGGAAAATTTTGATTATATCTGGGTAGAGGGTGAGATCTCCAACTTTCGGGTTCCCCCATCAGGCCATTTCTATTTCACTCTCAAGGACCCTGACGCCCAGATCCGGGTGGTGATGTTTAGATCCCAGAACCAGTTGCTTAAGTTTCTGCCGGAGGATGGACTCCAGGTCATCTGCTCAGGGAGAGTTAGTGTTTATGAGCCCCGGGGGGAGTATCAGATCGTTATTGACCGGCTGGAAACCAAGGGGGTAGGAGCACTTCAGCTTGCCTTCGAGCAGTTAAAGGAGAGACTGGAGAGGGAGGGACTATTCGACCCGGCCCATAAAAAGCCAATCCCGTTTCTGCCCCAGCGGATCGGGATCGTCACCTCACCTACCGGGGCAGCGATCCGGGATATCTTTAATGTTATCGATCGGAGGTTTGCTAATGTGCATCTGCTGATCAATCCGGTGCGAGTGCAGGGGGAGGGGGCCGGGGAAGAGATCGCCCGGGCGATAAGGGAATTTAATCAGCTAAAGGATATTGATTTGCTAATCGTTGGGAGAGGGGGCGGTTCGTTAGAAGACCTCTGGGCCTTCAATGAAGAGGTAGTTGCCCGGGCCATTTATGATTCCCGGATACCAATTATCTCCGCGGTGGGCCATGAGATTGACTTCACTATTGCCGATTTTGTCGCCGATCTCAGAGCCCCTACGCCCTCGGCTGCTGCCGAGCTGGCGGTAAGGGATAAAGAAGATCTCCGGGTAAACATCGAGACTCTTCAGGAAAGGCAGGGCAAAGCGATCAGGAGGGGATTGGAGGGCCTGCGGAACCAGGTAGATCTTTACCTGAGGGTACTGGGGGATCCCCGAAGAAGGCTCCGGGACTGTCTCCAGAGGGTAGACGAG
>JAUWWP010000307.1 GCA_030616835.1 Deltaproteobacteria bacterium
CCCTGATCCTCCTATTATCCCTGATGGCTATTACTAACCTCTCGGTTATATCTCTGCTAAGAGGTATTACCTCCATATTAGGAGGTATTGCCAGGTTACTGAAGACCTGCTGGGTGGGGCTAAAATCCCTTTGGGAGGTTAGCCGGAGAAAAAGTATTGTTAAAAAGGAGAAACAGAAGAAGCCCCCGGTAGTTGTGGTCCAACCCGAGGAGTTTCACCTGAAGGAAGAGGCTGCCCCCGTTACCCAAAAAGAGAAAACACGCAAACCCCCTGCTACTGAGCAGAAGTTTGCG
Source organism: Deltaproteobacteria bacterium (assembly GCA_030616835.1). GTDB lineage: Bacteria > Desulfobacterota. The sequence continues at coordinate 294 of JAUWWP010000307.1, forward strand.
CTTCCGTTAAGGGAGGGACAGTACCATCCCCCTCCATTATCCCTTCTGAATTACAATGAAGAACAGAGCAAGGGTATCGATAAGGATAGCCTGGAGAGGAATTCCTCGCTCCTGGAGAAGAGTCTAAGAGATTTTGGGGTGGAAGGAAAGGTGATTGGGATTCATCCGGGCCCGGTCATTACCAGCTACGAATTTGAACCAGGACCCGGGGTTAAAGTGGGTCGGATTGCTAATCTTTCCGATGATCTCTCCCTAACCTTAAAGGCCTTGAGCATTCGGATCCTGACGCCGATCCCCGGGAAGGGAGCAGTGGGAATTGAGATACCCAACCCGGTAAGGGAAACTGTATATCTAAAGGAGATCCTCTCCTCTCCCCAGTTCCAGGAGGGCAGAGCAAAGTTACTCCTGGCCCTGGGAAAGGACTCGGAAGGATCCCCAGTAGTTACTGATCTTGCCAAGATGCCCCACCTTTTAGTAGCCGGGGCCACAGGCTCCGGGAAGAGCGTCTCCCTAAATGCGATGATCTTAAGCATACTTTATAAAAGAAGCCCGGAGGAAGTGCGTCTGCTTCTGGTAGATCCCAAGATGCTGGAGCTAAGCAGTTATGATGGCATACCTCACCTGCTTCATGAGGTGGTAACCGATGCCAAAGCGGCAGCCCAGAGCCTTCGCTGGGCAGTGGCCGAGATGGAGAGAAGATACAAGCTGATGGTAGATTATGAGGTACGCAGTATTGAGCATTATAATCTCCGAATAGAGAAGGAATTGAAAAAAGGGCCTGAAGACCACTGGGAGTTCCAGGATAGTCCCACCGGAGAAGGCTCTGCCCCGAAAAAGCTCCCCTATCTCGTAATCATAATCGATGAGCTGGCAGATTTGATGTTAATTTCCTCCCGACAGGTGGAGGAGTGCATTACTCGCCTGGCCCAGATGGCAAGGGCTGCCGGCATCCATCTGGTTGTCGCTACCCAACGTCCTTCGGTAGATGTCCTTACCGGGATCATTAAGGCTAATTTCTCAGCCCGGATATCCTTCCAGGTCTCCTCGAGGGTCGATTCCCGCACTATCCTCGATACTAACGGCGCGGAGACATTATTAGGAGACGGGGATATGTTATTCTTGCCACCAGGGGTAGCAAAACTTCAGAGGATTCACGGTTCCCTCGTTACCGATTCCGAAATTAAAGGGGTGGTGGAATTCTTAGCCAAGCAGGGAAGCTCTGGGTATTATCCCCCGATCCTCAAAGAAGATGAAGACAAATTAGGGGAAATAGAGTATGATGAGGATGAGAGATACGATGAGGCAGTAGCAATGGTTACTGAAACCAAACAGGCATCCATCTCCATGATCCAGAGGCGGCTGAGGGTTGGTTACAACCGGGCAGCCCGGATGGTAGAGAGGATGGAGCAGGAGGGGATCGTTGGACCCTCCGATGGGGTCAAGCCCCGGGAGGTATTAAAAAAGGTCGAATCTGAAGGGAGGCAAAGATGAAGAAACTATCAGGATTGTTAATGGTAGGGATATTACCACTACTCCTTGTTTTTTCCAGCAAGGTTCAGGGAGCTACCATTGATGAAATAGCAGATAAGATCCAGGCTAACTATGAAAAAATACTGGATTACCAGGCCAACTTTGTTCAGGAGGTTACGCTGACCAATATCAAAAAGATTCAGAAAAACGAAGGGGTAGTCTACTTCAAGAAAGGTGGAAAGATGAGGTGGGACTACCAAAAGCCTCAGAGGCAGGAGTTCATTAGTGATGGAAAGACGATATGGCATTATATGCCCGCTGATAATCAGGTATGGGTGGACAAGGCAGCCCATGCCTTTTCCTCGAAGACGCCCTCTACCTTTCTGACAGGTATGGGTAATCTTAAAAAGGATTTTAAGATCAAGTTCACTGAATCACCCCTGGTAGATACCAAGAAGAACTACCTTCTGGAGCTCTTTCCTAAGGAAGAGCAGCCAGGTATAAAAAGACTCCTGCTGGTAGTAGCTAAGGATTCCTATCAGGTAGTGGAGACTTTAGTTTATGACCAGTTTGGAAACCTCACCCGGGTAACATTTAGCGAGATTAAGGTAAACAGTAACCTACCTGATGACCTGTTCACCTTTCAGATCCCCAAAGGGGCAGAGGTAATAAGGCCACCGGTGTTGCCCAGAAAGCATAAACCCCGTTAGACAATTTGTCTAACGGGGCAAGCCCAAAAAGCCCGGGAACTGAACTCGCCTCAGAATTGATCCAGATTGGTAGCGATCACCTCCCGCACCTTTTCCACTAATTCATCCCTGTTCTTCCGGGTATAACCCCTGGTTTCTATCGGCCTCTCCACAACGACTTTGATCCTTCCCGGCTGGATCTTCCAGCTATCCCTGGGGAGGACATCCCTGCTGCCACTGATGCTTATTGGGATGATCGGAACCCCGGACCTTATTGCCAGGGCGAATCCCCCCTTTTTAAAGGCCTGGAGCCTGCCGTCAGGGCTTCGGGCACCTTCCGGAAAGACCAGGATGTTCATTCCCCCCTTCAGCCTTTGGGCTGCCCGCTCAATGTTCCTAAAGGTCTTTCGGGGACGGGTGTGGTCAATAATGATATGCCGGGAAAGGTAGAGTGCCCAGCCAAATATGGGGACCTTAATAAGCTCCTTTCTGGCTAAGAAACGAATTTGCCCCGGAAGTTTGGCCATCAGGGCCGGCACATCGAAGTAAGATACATGATTGGCCATAAAGACGACCGGCTGCCCGGGCCGGATATTCTCCCGCCCCTGAACCTCTACCCGGACCCGGCTGCTCCACAAAATAAGCTTGGCCCATAATTTGATAATTAAATTGGGAAAGTCTCCCCTGGGGCTAAAAAAACTACTGAGAATGATAAGATTCCCCAGGACAATAGTATTAAGACCTATTGCCAATAAGATTAGGATAGATCTCAATAAAGCCATAGCTTATCCACAGGTAGGGTTCAAGGATTCGCCCGTTCTCCGTAGTCCCGATGGACATCGGGACGAAGGATGAAAGGATTCAAGTCCCTGATATTCCCTGCTATTCCCCATGTCCTACGAAGCCTTTCGGCCTTCGTAGCCACTTCGGCGAAGTAGGCTGGCGAAGTAGGATGCTACTCCCTGCCATTGCCTGCTATATTAGAAGAGCCCCTTTATTATATGCTGGAAATGCGAGGATGGTCAAATCTGGAGTTTCCCCAAAAATCCTTCAAGTAGGGGCCATTCATGAATTGCCCCTACATCGGATAACTGGGGCTTGTAGGGGTGGACCTTAATGCTAAAAAATCCCAATGACAAAAGCCTACTTCGCCGTAGTTCAGCCTACGCCATAGCTTCGGCGAAGGCGGCTGACTACGAAGGCTGAATCCCAAATCCCAATGGATAAAAAGTAGAACTAATTAGTATAATTTGTGAAATTCGTGGTTCAAATTCCAATTTAATCATTTGCATTTTGCAATTTATATAGTTCACCCTTACCTGTCCTGAGCCCCGCCCATCACTCTTTCCCTAAAAAACGGGGAAAATTCAGTTATCCAAGACCTTAATTTCCGTGTCATCCAAGACCTTGATTTCCGAATCTGGTATGCTATAATTATCTAGAAAACTTGCTAAACAGAGAATAATATGTTTTTTCTGAAAAGCTTGGGAGTAAA
>JAUWWP010000332.1 GCA_030616835.1 Deltaproteobacteria bacterium
AAAATTTTCACCCCCTCTCCTTCGACGGAGTTTATCCCGAGCGAGGCCGAGGGGCTCAGGACAGGCAAGGGGGTGGAGATTGTTTTGGATGCCCCGCCCTGTGGGCGGAGCAATTCACTAAACTTCTTTAAAAATAATGGAGTGATGATGAAGAGAAATACGGTGATCGTCTTTCTTTTCTGGCTTTTTTTGGGGGGTCTTGGCTTTGCTTCAGAGGAGGAGCAGTCCCTTATCCGGTCAGGTGAAGAGTGCGAGGCCCGGAGTGACGAGAGCGGGATGCTGGAGATGGCCCTTGATTATTACCAGAAGGCCGCCCGGATCAACCCCCAATCCGAGAAGGCGTGGGAGAAGATATCAAGGGTCCACTGGCACATTGGGGATGAGCTGCCCATGAAAAAGAAGAAGGAGAAGCTCGCTTACTACGATCTGGGGATGGAGGCTGGCAAAAAGGCCCTGGCAATCAACCCCGAGAGCGTCGGAGGAACATATTGGTATGCGGTAAACTTTGCGGCCACGGGCGAGGTCAAGGGGATAATACAGAGCCTGTGGATGCTTCCCAGGCTGTTCGAATACATGGAGAAGGTTGAGAGGCTCGATAAAACTTACGATTATGGGGCGGTTAACCGTTTCTGGACGGTTATTCTTATTAAGGTTCCCAACCCAATACTAAGGATTGCCGGACATAGCCGCAAGGAGGCCATTGAGCTTATGCAGGAGGCGATAGGCTTTGGACCCGGATACCTCACCAATCATCTTATGCTCGCCGGGGTTTATTACAAGCTTAGAGAAAAGAAAAAGACAAAGGAAAAGCTGAAGTGGCTTATTACCAGTGCGGATCCCGATGCCCTTCCGGAGAGGAGAGGAGACAACCGCCAGATCGTCAAGCGATCCGCGAAGATTCTGGAGGCCATTGAAAAGGGTCAGAAGGTCAAAGATATTGAGTTCTACCGCTAAGGATGCAGGAGTAAACCAGTTGTATCGAAGAATGTATAAGGAAATGAAGGAGAATAGACATTCTCCTACCCCCTGGCCATTGGAGGGAGTCATTAAGCTCACACCACCTGAATCTACTAAATCGGGAAAATAAGTTTCGCTAACATCAAACATCCATTGGACTCCACACCTCGATCTTTTCAATCCTATTGAAATCCAGATCTCCAGTAGCAATGATGCCTATGCCATTTTGCTCCATTAAGGCTAAGCTTAGAGAATCGTTGGTTAAAAATCCTTCGCTCCTGCGATACTCTTGGCTATCCCTGATGACTTCAATACTGAGGGGCAAAACCTCTATACCCATCAAGGGAATCTGCATTGTGTACTTGTAATAATTTCTTAGCCTCCTTACACCATCTGGATTTGTTTTCAGTCCCTTGGCCACCTCTCCCGGGCCTGCCACTCTCTTTTCCACTGCCTCAATCATCATGAGCCGGTAGAGAACCTCAGCCAATATATGAGCAGAAGTAACACCCTTTAATTCCCCTCCTTCACATCTTTCCAGAAGCCCTGAACACTCATCAGATATCCCGGAGAAGTGGTAGATAAAGATATTGGAATCGATAAACAAGGTACTCCTTTCTGGGAGCTCGTTAGATCTCATAAAAAGGCTCCTGTCTGAGGATTTCATCCACTATTTTTTTATCAACTTTGAAAACCCCCTTAGTAGCTTGCACAATGCTTTTGTCCCTTCTGCCCGCATCCTTTTCCTGGATATAGGTTTTCAATGCATCCTCTATCAATTGATTCAATTTTTTCCCCTCCTTCAGGGCTATCCATTTAGCCCGGTTTAAGATTTCCTCTTCCATAATCGTTCCTATTTTCTTTTTCATACAACATCACCTCCACTATAATAATAAGGGATTTATATTAATTTGTCAAGAATTCTATAATTTATTCTTGAAATCTTTTATTCTGATATGAGTTAGGGCCAAATTGGACAGGCTGTTGCCTAAACCCTGAAAATATAACGCCGCCTTTTTTCCGGAATTTCCTCAAAAATCCTTCAGGTAGGGGCAATTCATGAATTGCCCCTACCTTGGATAGCCGGGGTTTGTAGGGGTGGACCTCTCCTTCGACAAGCTCAGGACAGGCTCTGTCCACCCTTACCTGTCCTGAGCCCTGATGGGCATCGGGGTCGAATGATTCGGGCCGACACAGAGGTCGGCCCCTACATTATATGAATCTTCTTAGCGGGGCTTCCGCCTAAGGCGGACCGCCTATCCACTCTTTACCTAAAAAAACGGGGAAAGTCCTCCAGTCAAAAGATGGTTGAGTTTTGATGATAAGTGTGCTATTTTATTCCAAGTTTAGCTAGTTCAGGATAAGCCCTTCGACAGGCTCAGGATAAGCCCTTCGACAGGCTCAGGATAAGCCCTTCGACAGAGTTTATCCCGAGCGATGCCGAGGGACTCAGGATAAAGAGATTGGCCAGGTCAAAGGTAGCCATTTTAAAGGCCGGAGCGGGAACGATATTAGCAGATTACCAGGAGCTGTTGGAGCTGGCCGACCTTGAAAGGTATCTGCCTAAGGACAAGGATACCGCGCTAAAGATTAACATCACCTGGCATCATTTTTATCCTGCCTGTTCTACTACCCCCTGGCAATTGGAGGGGGTAATTAAGGCACTGCTGGCCAAAGGGTATAAAAAGGAGCTGATTCATGCCTGTCATAATCGGACTGTGGTAGTTAGTGCCAAGAAGGGGGAGGTAGCTAATAAGCATAAGCCAATAATCGAAAGGTATGGACTGCGTAACATCCATTTGTATGAGGGAGAACAGTGGATTACCTATGAGCCTAAGGGAAAGATGCTGGTTCTCCCCAGGATATTTCCCCGGGGTATTCAGATTCCTCGGAGATTGATGGGAGAAAATATTATCCATCTTCCAACAATGAAGACCCATGTATTTACCACGATGACCGGGGCAATGAAGAATGCCTTTGGTGGCCTTTTACATGAGAAAAGGCATTGGACCCACTCAGTCATTCATGAGACCCTGGTCGATCTGTTAACCATCCAGAAGGAGATTCATTCAGGGATCTTTGCGGTGATGGATGCTACCTTTGCCGGTGATGGTCCTGGTCCCCGGTGCATGGTCCCTCATCCCAAAGGTTATATATTAGCCAGCAGCGATCAGGTTGCCCTGGATGCAATCGCGGCAAAGATGATGGGATTTGACCCGATGAGTCTCAAATTTATTAGATTAGCGCACGAGGCGGGATTGGGTTGTGGAGAGGTAAAAGAGATTGAGACGGTGGGAGAGGATGTGTCTAAGGTAAACTTTAAGTTTAACACAGAGCAAGATACCTTTGCCAGTAGAGGGCAGAAGCTTATTTATTGGGGCTTGCTTAAACCGGTAGAGGCCTTTCTCCTGCGTACACCCTTGGTGCTCCTTTCTTATCTTGCCTCGATTGCCTATCATGATTGGTATTGGTATCCCTTTATCGGGAAGAAGCGAGTTGAAGATATGATGAGAACAGAGTGGGGAAGGCTGTGGAAGAGCTATCAGTAAACTATAATTCACACAATAGTGGGTAGACCGAATTTGCTCACAGAATTATTATTGCTAGGTGAAGAAGATTTAATGTCAAATGCCAAAGCTCAAAGTTCAAATGAAATCCAAAGTCCAAATGACAAAATATATGAATAAATCCTAAGCACTAAGCACCAAATCCTAAATAATATTAAATGACCAATCCGC
>JAUWWP010000217.1 GCA_030616835.1 Deltaproteobacteria bacterium
AAGATTTAATGTCAAATGCCAAAGCTCAAAGTTCAAATGAAATCCAAAGTCCAAATGACAAAATATATGAATAAATCCTAAGCACTAAGCACCAAATCCTAAATAATATTAAATGACCAATCCGCTTAAGGCGGATCAAAATACAAAAGCCTGTCCTGTTTATCCTGAGCAAAGCCGAAGGAAGCTCGTCGAAGGGATTACGATCTTGAAGAGACAAAGTAGTTTTGAATTTGGCTAATTTGAATTTAGAATTTGTTTAGAGTTTAGGATTTTGGATTTAGGATTTCTCAGTTGATATTTGGGTTTAATCCCGCGTGCTTGCGGGATAATAAGAAGGGGGTTTGATTTGGGTAAGGGATTAAAGGAGCGGCGAAAGGAGATTGACCGGATTGACCGCCAGATCCTCCGCCTGCTGAACCGGAGGGCCAGAATAGTTTTGGAGGTGGGGAAGCAGAAGGCGAAAGAGGGAAAAGGGATCTACGACCCGGCCCGGGAGGAGGAGACCCTGAACAGATTGAGCGCAGAAAATTTGGGCCCTTTTCCCCAGGAGGCCTTGAAAACAGTTTTTCGAGAGATCATCTCTGCCTCTCGTTCCCTGGAGGGTCCACTCAGGGTTTGCTTTTTGGGTCCGGAGGGGAGCTTCACCCATCTGGCCACCCTTCGGCACCTCGGTTCATCAGTGCAACTGGTTTCTAAGAGCAGTATTGATGATGTTTTTACCGAGGTGGAGCAGAGAAGGACTGAGTTCGGAGTGGTACCGGTCGAGAATTCTCTCGAGGGCTCGGTAGGTCGCACCCTGGATCTGTTTATTGACTCCGACTTAAAGGTCTTCGCTGAGGTGCTTCTACCAGTATCTCATGATCTACTCTCCCTCAGCAGGAGACTATCTAATATTGAAAGGGTTTACTCCCATCCCCAGGCCTTTGCCCAGTGCCGGAACTGGTTGAAGGAAAACCTTTCTAACCGGGAGTGGCGTGAGGTGGACAGCACTGCTCAGGCAGCCCAAAAGGCGGCGGCTGACCCAGAAGGAGCTGCTATTGCGAGTGAATTTGCCGGCAGGAGATATGGACTGCACACGCTTAAGAAGAGGATCGAAGATAGTGCTTTTAATGTTACTCGATTCCTGGTAATTAGCAGAAGGAAGGCAAAGAAAGGCCGGAGGGACAGAACCTCCCTACTGCTTTCCCTGAAGGATGAACCGGGTTCACTCTTTCGGGCCCTGGAGCCTTTGGCCCAAGAGGGAATAAATCTAACCAAGATCGAGTCGCGTCCGCTGAAGAGGAAGGCCTGGGAGTATATCTTCTTTATTGATCTGGACGGGCATATCAGCGAGCGAAGGATCCAGAGTACTCTTAAAGAGGTCGAAAGTTATTGTCTGTTCCTAAAGGTTTTAGGCTCTTACCCCAGGGCAAGGGGTGAGGAGACGGAATGAAGAGGTTAGTATCAAAAAATATTGAGGAGCTAATACCCTATCCCCCTGGTAAACCCATAGAGGAGTTGGAGAGGGAGTATGGGATCAGAGGCTCAATAAAGCTTGCTTCAAATGAGAATCCCCTGGGGCCATCCCCCCGGGCAGTAAAGGCCATCAGGAATTACCTGAGCCGGGCTCATTACTATCCTGATGGGAGTTGCTATTATCTTAAGATAAGGTTAGCGGAAAAGCTGGGGGTAGCGGCTGAGAACATCATCTTAGGGAATGGCTCCAATGAGATAATCGAGCTATTGGTTCGGACCTTTCTCCGGGCAGGGGAGGAGGCTCTGACCTCGGATACCTCCTTTGTGGTCTATCGTTTGATAGTCAAAGCGGCAGGAAGGAAATGCAGCTCAGTGCCGATGAAGGGATTTCGGTACGATCTGGAGGGTATGCGTAAAAAAGTAACTGCGCGGACAAAGCTTGTCCTCATTGATAACCCCAATAACCCTACCGGGACTATTGTAAGTAAGGGAGAGCTGGAGGGGTTCCTGAAAGGTTTGCCGGAAGGGGTGATCTCAGTGGTTGATGAGGCCTATTTTGAATTTGTGAACGACGCGCAGTATCCGGATACAATAGCGTACCTCAATGGGGACAGGCTGGTAGTTACTTTGCGGACCTTTTCTAAGATTTACGGACTGGCGGGTTTAAGGATCGGCTATGGGGTAGCGAAAGATGATTTAATCAAGTATATGGAACGAGTGCGGCAGCCCTTTAATGTTAATTCCCTGGCTCAGGTAGGGGCGCTGGCTGCCCTGGAAGACAAGGAGCATCTGCACAAGACCCGGGAGAATAACCGCAGGGGGTTGAAGTATCTCTATCAGGAGGTGGAAAGAATGGGCCTGGAGTATATTCCCACGCAGGCCAATTTCTTTCTGCTGAAGCTAAGAAAGGATGGGGCCAAGGTTTATCAGGACCTTCTCCGGGAGGGGGTGATTGTGCGCCCGATGGCGGGTTATGGCCTGCCGCACTATGTTCGGGTGACCGTGGGCCTGCCGGAAGAGAACAAGAGATTTGTCACCGCCCTGAGGAAGGTTCTTTTTACCGCAGGGAGTAGCCCTGTCCGCCATAGCTCCGATGGACATCGGAGCGACGGCGGAAGGGAATAGTATCCGACTTCGCCAATGCTTCGTCGGACAGGGGGAATAGCAGGGAGTAGCAGGGAGTAGCAGGGAATCTACTGTCTACCGTCTACAGGGAAGTTGATCATGGCCATTCATTTTCAACATCTGGTAGTAATCGGGGTAGGGCTGATCGGTGGCTCTCTGGCAATGGCTCTCCGGGATCGGGGGATAGTGGAGCGGATTGTTGGGGTAGGAAGGGGATTGAAAAACCTGGAGCGGGCAAAGGAGCGAGGCATAATTGATAGCTTTTCCCGAGATCTGAAGGAAGGCTCCCAGGGAGCGGATCTGGTAGTAGTAGCAACCCCGGTTTGCACTATCCCGGCAGTAATTAAGCAAATTGCCCCAATACTTCGGGCCGGAACAATTATTATCGATGTGGGTAGTGTTAAGCAGATAATCTTAGAGCAGGTTGAGCCCTCCCTTCCTGCCGGCCTGCACTTTGTCGGGGGGCATCCATTAGCGGGAGCAGAAAAGTCTGGGGCCGAGGCGGCTTCTGCCCAGCTATTTCAGGGAGGCAAGTGTGTTCTCACTCCCAGCCCGAATACTGATCCCCAGGCATTAGAGAAGGTTACCTCTATCTGGAGGGAAAGCGGTATGGAGGTGATCTTGATGGATGCTCAGAGGCACGACCGAATTATGGGGGCAATCAGCCATCTGTCCCATATAGTGGCTACCTGCTTGGTTCAAACGATGAAGGGCCTTCCGGATCCGGCAGAAGAGCTGCTTAGCTATGCTTCGGGAGGATTTAATGATACCACCCGGGTGGCCTCCAGCCGTCCGGAGATATGGCGGGACATCTACCTTTGGAACCGGGAGGCAGTTCTGGAGGCTATCAGCCAGTTTGAGTTGTCACTACGAAGGCTCAAGGGGTTTATTGAGGAGGAGGATGAAGCCGGGCTGCTTAAGGAGTTGGAAGGGGCAAAGAAATTGAGGAATCAGTTAAAAAGATTTTAGATTTCAGAAGTCGTTGCGAGGGCGAAGCCCGAAGCAATCTCACGGGATTGCTTCGCTTTGCTCGCAATGACATTTGCAATCTATTATCTTTGCATTCTACTTCACACGACACTAATGTTTTTTGCTTTTGAAGGGAAGAAAAATACTGAAACTTAATTATTGTGTTTATGTCCTTTACAGCTTTAAAGATCATCAGCTCTATATAGGCTACACAAAGAATCTTAAACAGCGTTTAACCGACCATTTTAAAGGAGGGTCAGTAAGTGCCGCACCTCGACGTCCTTTAATGCTTATTTTCTGTGAATATTATCTTTCCAAGAAAGATGCTCAACGAAGAGAGAAATATTTCAAAACAACGGATGGCAAAAGAGTCTTGAAGCTTATGCTTGTAGACACGTTTAAAGAATTGACTTCAGAATCCACTGCGCCCAGAAGTGGTCAACAATGCAGTATTTTAATATATAATTAGAGTAGTGCATAAATGAATTACTTCACAACCCCGCCTTCTGTGCACTATGTAATATATTATGGTAGTGCTTGAAGGGGTTTAAACAGAGATAGAAAGATATAGTAAATAAAATGCTTAGAAGGCGGGGTGGGAGCATAAACGAGGTATCTCGGTTATTTTAAGTTATACGCCATCGCAAATCTTAAATGTAGTAAGATATTAAAGGAAGGAGTGAACACCTATGAAAGAAGATAAACTCATAACTCAACAAGTAGCGAAGGAACAATATCAAGGACACAGTACTCGGAAACATCTCTACTTAGAGTTGGAAAAGGAGGTAGGAGTACCTATAATCTCATTTTTTACTAGTTTTACATATCCCGTCATGCTTGAAGATAGTGATGCTGATATGCTAGAAGGTGTTCTCCAGAAGAGTGATTTGTCAAAAGGTTTTGCATTATTATTAAGTTCTCCAGGTGGAAGTGGTTTAGCTGCGGAACGTATAATAAATCTCTGTCGGTCATATAGTGGGACTGGAAAGTATGAGGTGATTGTGCCAGGTAAAGCAAAATCAGCAGCCACAATGATCTGTCTTGGAGCGAGCAAGATAATCATGAGCAAGACATCAGAGGTTGGTTCAATTGATCCGCAAATGACATATGTCGAGGAGAAACAAGTAAAGAGATTTTCTGTATATAATATAGTCAAAAGTTATGAAGATTTATTTTCAAAGGCAGTAAAGGAAAAGGGCAATTTACAGCCATACCCCCAGCAGTTAACTAATTACGATTCAAGAGAAATAGCCGAATTCCGATCAGCATTATCATTGTCGGGAGATATCGCTATAAAAACACTTAAAATGGGTATGTTATCAAACGTCTCTGAGAAAGAGATTAAAAGAAAAATAAAAAATTTTCTTACTCCAGAAAAGGTTAAAACTCATGGAAGGCCCATCTATGCCCAAGATGCACTAAATTGTGGGTTAAACATAGAAAGTAAGAATCTAAAGGAAAAATTCTGGTCTACAGTTTATGAACTGTATGTTAGACTAAACAATTTTGTATCAACTAACAATATAGCAAAATGTATTGAAAGTAAAGATTATTCATTCAGAGCCAAAGTGGAGGTGAAACGATGAAAAAAATGGAAATTAGTAAATTATCTTCTCAAGAGAAAAAAAAGATTGAAGAAGCAAAGAAGAACTATCAGAAAATGTGGGAAGAAATCAAACCATTTATTAAAGAACGAAAAATTAAACAGTATTCTA
>JAUWWP010000327.1 GCA_030616835.1 Deltaproteobacteria bacterium
GAAAGACCGGGATCGCAGAAGGATCTGCGGTCTGCCTCCAATCTATACCATGTTAAAGGTTATCGAGGCTGAGCAGGGAGAGGTTTTGAAATATGATTGGTGGAAGGATGCCGGCAATCCTTCGGCGGTAAGCTTCACCAGTATGGTCTTTTATTAGAATGGAAGAGCAAGAGATCGAAAATAGTTACATCTTCTTCCCCGAGCGGGATCTGCTAATGACCCCAAAAGATGTGGGCCTGAATTATGAGGATGTATATTTTACAACCGATGATGGGGTAAATCTTCACGGCTGGTATATCCCAAACCAAAGTAGCGATAAAGTTATGCTATTTTTTCATGGTAACGGAGGGAATATCTCCCACCGGGTGGAAAACCTGCAGTTTCTGCACGCTCTGGGACTGAACATCTTTATCTTTGACTACCGGGGATACGGACAGAGCGGAGGAGTGGCCTCGGAGAACGGAACCTACCGGGACGCTGAGGCAACCCTGAGCTATTTAACCTCGGCTAAGGCACTCAGTTTAAGCAAGATTGTGTTGTTCGGAAGGTCCCTGGGAGGGGCAGTAGCGATTGATCTTGCCTGCAAGCACTCTTTTCCGGCAATAATCCTCGAGTCCACGTTTACCTCCTTTGCCGACCTACTCCGGTCCTTTGCCCCTTCGGTAGCGGAAGCTATTAAGGACAAGTTTAACTCGCTTAAGAAAATCGGCCAGATTTCTGCTCCGCTGCTCTTCTTTCATGGTAATCGGGACGAACTGGTAGCCTACGATAATGGCAAAGAATTATTCGCCGCCGCCAACGAGCCAAAGGAGTTTTACCCCATCGAAGGAGCGGGACATAACGACACCTACTATTTCGGAGGGGAGCCGTACTGGCAAAAAATCAAAGAGTTTATTGAGAGGAACTTATAATCCCAAATAATGCTTTAATGTAAGGGCTCGATTACTGTAATATCAAATATCAAAATGCAAAAATCAAAATGACATATTAAAATGCAAAGTGTCTTTGATCCTTCGCTTTCCTTCAGGACAAGTTTTTAAATTTTGCTTTGTAATTTTAATTTTTGATTCTTGATTTTTACACTTCGTTCGACGGGCTCAAAGCAAACAATTCGGATGGTTATGCATAATCGGGGATAAAAATTGAGGTAGTAGCAATGTCGGAGTCAACTTTCAAAGAGCTTGAGGCTTCGGAGCTTTTCTGTCCCAAATGCCAGAAGCCGGTGCCGGTCAGAAAAAAGCTGCTCCTGGTTCTTCCGGAAGGGGACAAATACGATTATCTCTGTCCCTACTGTTCGACCTCGGTGGGAACAAAAACAATCTCCCAACGACCCCAACCCCAGATCATTATCACCAGTTAATTTAAAGAAATTCAAGGAGGCTTAATTATGGAGGAAGGACAAAAAGTACATAAGCTTATTGCTGATGGAGAAATCTTTTTGGTTGCTGGAGTGTATGATGCACTGAGTGCTAAGCTTGCGGAACAAGCAGGATTCCATACCGTAGTCCTTACTGGATTCGGGGTAGCAGCAAGTTTGATCGGGGAGCCCGATTTTGGACTGCTTACCCAGAGCGAAATGTTAGATACGGCAAGGAGGGTATGTAATGCTGTATCCATCCCGGTAGTGGTCGATGGGGATACCGGATACGGGGGGGCATTGAATGTAATGCGGATGGTAAAGGAACTCATCAGGATCGGGGCCCGGGGAACATTGCTGGAGGATCAGGCATGGCCAAAGCGATGTGGACATATGCGGGGTAAAGAGGTTGTGCCCCTAAAGGAGCACTGCCAGAAAATTAGGGCTGCCGTTGAGGCAAAGGGAGACAATGCCTTTTTCATCACCGCCCGTACCGATGCCCGAGCGCCTCTCGGGTTAGAGGAAGCAATCAAAAGAGGTAACGCCTATAAAGAAGCAGGAGCTGACATGATATTTGTCGAGGCCCCCGAGACCGTGGAGGAGCTCCGGGAAATTGGCAAAAGTATTCCCCCTCCCCTGGTAGTAAATATGATTGAAGGAGGAAAAACTCCACTTTTACCTTTAGAAGAGCTGCGCGAGCTGGGATTTATAAGTGTGGGCTATGTGCTCTCGGGAATATTTGCGGCGGCCAAGGCAATTAAGGAGACCTATCTTGAGCTAAGGGCCCGGGGAACAACTATGCATATGCTGGATAAACTGATGCAATTTGATGAATTCACCCGGGTCGTTGGCCTTGAAGAGAAATATCTGTTGGACGAGAAGTTCAAAACAAAATCTTCATAAACTATCCTGAATAATGCATGAATGAAGGTGAACCAGGGAGAAAAAAGGGATGAATATAGTAATTATTGGTGGGGGGCCAGCGGGGCTTGCCGCCGCCTATAAAGGTGCAAGATTGGGGGTTGAGGTAACACTCATCGAAAACAGTCTTCTGGGCGGAACCTGTCTCAATGTGGGATGTATTCCTACCAAATCTCTCCTAAATTCGGCCAAAGTCGTTCATAAACTGAAGAAGGCCGAGGAACTGGGAATAAAAGTTAAGGATTTTCAAATAGATTTCCCCCGAATGATGAAAAGGAAAGAGGAAGTGGTAAATACTCTAAAGAAAGGGATACAGACATCTTTGAAGGCGTTGAAAGTTAATTTGATTCAGGGGACGGCAAGATTTATTTCTAAGGATAAGGTTGTCGTGGAAGCCGAAGGGAAAGAGACGAAGGAGATCTCGTTCGATAAGGTTGCTATTGCTACCGGTTCGGTCCCAATAAGACTACCCGGGATAGATTATTCTCACCCGGGGGTGCTCACATCGAAGCAGGCCCTCTCCTTGAAAAGAATCCCTTCCAAGCTTCTTATAGTTGGCGGCGGGACCATCGGCTGCGAGTTCGCCTGCCTTTTTCATGCCCTGGGCACGGAAGTAATCTTAGTAGAAAAGATGCCACAACTCTTACCCGGCCAGGATAAGATCTTGAGTAATTATTTAGAAAGGTCATTTAAGGGACGAGGGATTGTTATTCGAACCGGAACCACGGTTTCCGGAATAGGTATGGAATCGGATGAAGCTTTAGGCGTGCATCTGTCAAACAACGAGGAGTTTTTTGTAGAGAAAATGTTGATTTGTACCGGAAGACAGCCGAATATCCAAAGTCTTAACCCGAGCGTTTTAAATATAAAAATGGAGGAAGAGAGCATCTCGGTCAATGAGAAAATGGAAACTTCTGTTTCCAACATCTATGCCGCCGGTGATGTAACCGGTAAAATGCTCTTGGCTCATGTAGCCACGGCGCAGGGTGAGGTGGCGGCGGAGAATGCAACCGGAGGAAATCGGAAGATGGAATACGATATTGTGCCCCTTTTGGTATATACCTGGCCGGAGGTAGCCAGCGTGGGATTAGATAATGAGGAGGCGCGGGAAAGAGGGTACAGAGTTAAAGTTAGTCGTTACCATTTCTTATCATCCTCCCGGGCGCAGACTTCGGGAGAAACCGAGGGATTTATACAGATTGTATGTGAGGAAGGGTCGGGAAAACTATTAGGCGCTCAAATTATCGGAGATGAGGCAACCGAGGTAATTCATGAACAGGCTTTAGCGATAACAACGGGGATCCGCAAGTAGGAGCTATCTTGGATCAAATTCGGACCTCCAACGCTGACGGATGGAAAAAAATATGTGTGTGAAAAATAATGAAATTTTAAGACAACATCTACCGGGGTATTTCAAGAAAGAGATTCCCACGGGAAAATTATACCTTAAGGTAAA
>JAUWWP010000202.1 GCA_030616835.1 Deltaproteobacteria bacterium
CTCTCCGTAATGGTTGATTTATTTTAGTTGTTTGTAAAAAAGGGGGTAGGAAAAAACCTACCCCTTTTCTTTTTGCCAAAGGAGCTTCTTATAATAGGAAAATAAATTTAAAAAGCTTGGCTCGCTAACCTGGTATAATGTATAATCAGCAAAAGAAAAAACTGGGTTTAATTAAAGATTCAGTATAAAATATAAATAAAAACATAATGGAGGTTGAATAAGATATGAGTAAGAAAAGGGATCGGAGTGACTGCCATTTGCCTTATCATTAACCACTCTTCTTCCGGAATAGACTCTTTTACCCATCTTTTATAAGCCTTTTAAGAAAAATGACCCTGACCCCTTTCACATTTACTTCTGTACACTTAATTCTTGTATAATTTGATCAGCCTCCTTCTCTATCTCCCTCAGCCAATCAACGCCAGAAAGGTTTCTGCTTTTTCTTTCCTTTTCTGATTCTTCCCTGATCTTATGTAGCCAGTCCATAAATTCCAGGCCCTCAATCTTCATATATTATCACCTCCTCAGGGGTTCGTATTGTAATTGTCGAATATCCTTCTCTTAGATTGACGCTATTTATTTTCCGTATCGTCCATTCATTCGCAATATGCTCGAGATTCAGAGTAACAAATACATCTACTTTTTCAATGGTGGCATAAGCAACATGGCGAGCATCATCAAAAAAATCCTCAGGAATAATCTTCTGTTCAATATAGCTCGCTGCCAGTTGTTCAACTTCATTGACATCTGTTTTTAATTCACCTATTTTCAATTTAGACAATATGCCCAAGAGTTGCAATTTATAAGGTTCGGGTGCCTTAGAAAGCTCCCGAATAGTTATTGGTGAAGTTACAGCAATAAATCTGCTCTCCTGAATTTGAAGGAAGAGACTGATTACCGCCTCTTTTTTCAGAATATTTCTAGGCTCTTCATCAAAATAGAAACCAAAAAGTGAAGTTTCCAAATAAATTATGGGTTTTTTCATAAAACTTTATCCCTTGCCCAGTGGTCTTCCTAGCATACAATCATCTTACCAAAACAAGGCTAACAATGCAACAAGTAACCAATGTGCCCTATTTTCCTTGATATTCCTCTACTTTTTTTCTAAACTGTCAAAGTTGGGAATGAACCTCCCTGCCCCGATGGACATCGTCCCGATGTCCATCGGGATCTCCCTCCAGGGGGGAGGGGCATAAGAGGAAACCCTGTAGCAAGCTACAGGGAATAGTCAAGTTCAAATAAAGACATAATGGAGGTTGAATAAGATATGAAGGTAGTCCTAAGCATAGCTGGCTCTGATCCCAGCGGGGGAGCCGGGATCCAGGCAGACCTGAAAACATTCTCTGCCTTTGGGGTTTACGGCCTCTCGGTGATTACCTCTCTGACGGTCCAGAACACCCGGGGTATCCGGGATATCATTGATCTACCCCCCGATTTCCTCCGCAAGCAACTCAACACCATTTACCAGGATTTTACCATCGATGCGGTCAAGATCGGGATGCTGAGAACAAAGACATGTGTGGAGGTAGTCAGCCGATTGCTTGCGACGAAGCGCCAGAAAAACATCGTTCTCGACCCAGCTCTAAGGGCTTCTACCGGGAAGGAATTGCTGGAAGAGCAAGGGATAGAGCTAATGAAAAGGAAGCTCGTGCCCTTGGCCCGAATAGTGACCCCCAACCTGACCGAGGCCTCAATCCTTTCGGGGATGGAGGTCAGAGACCTTCCCTCGATGAATGAGGCTGCCCAAAGGATTAAGAAGCTGGGGGCAAAGTCGGTCCTGATTAAAGGGGGCCATTTGCAGAAGTCAGCTACTGATCTTTTTTACGAGGGAAGGGATTTTATTCAGTTCAAGGCTAAGAAGATTAAAGGAGAGTTTCACGGTACCGGCTGCACCCTCTCCTCGGCAATAGCTGCCGGGCTGGCTAAGGGATGGGGTATGAAAAAAGCGGTTAGAGAAGCCAAGCAGTATCTGACCAAGGCAATAGAGAATGGGTTTGATCTCGGGAAGGGACAGAGGCTACTCAATCATGATGTTGTCAAATCCTGAACCCAGATTATGCGTAAACTTCCGAATACTTGTCCTAAGCCTGTGGAAGGGAAGGAAGAGTAGTTCATACCGTTTCCTCCCCCTTGATGGGGGATCCCGATGGACATCGGGACGATGTCCATCGGGGTAAAGGGAGGGGGATAGAAAAAAATGCTACAACGCAAATTCCTTGTAATATTTTCCTCTTGATTTAATCATAACTTTGAAAGTATAATAATCAAAAAACTTCCTCCTTTTCCACCCTTTGAGGTGGCATTACCTAAGGTAAATGAAAAAGATCGGAATCATTACCAATCCTAACAAGGAAGGGGCGGTTGAGGCTACTCGAAAGCTCATTCGCTGGCTGGGAAAACGAAAGGTAAAGATCTATCTGGAACTGGAGACCTCAACTTCCTTGGGCCGTTCAGACGGTTATCCTCGGGAAAAGATCCCTTCCCAGGTAGAGATAATCCTGGTTTTGGGTGGCGATGGAACTCTGTTAAGCCTGGTCCGCCTGATGGGGAATCGAAAGGTTCCCATTTTAGGGGTAAATCTGGGGGGGCTGGGTTTTTTGACCGAGATAACCCTGAAAGAGCTCTATCAGGTCCTGGAGGGGGCACTGAAGGGGGAGCTAGCGAGCGATTGGCGGATGCTGCTGAATGTCCGTGTCCATCGGAAGGGGAAGCTGATTGCCACATATTCTGTTCTCAACGATGCAGTAATCAACAAGGGGGCAGTGGCCCGGATCATTGATCTGGAGACCTCCATCGATGGACATTATCTTACCACCTTTCGGGCCGATGGTCTGATTCTCTCTACCCCTACCGGCTCCACCGCCTATTCCCTCTCCGCGGGAGGTCCGATAGTCTATCCTTCTCTGCACTCCTTGATTATCACCCCTATCTGTGCCCATACCTTAACTAATCGCCCCTTGGTTCTGCCCGAGGGGATGAATGTCAGGGTAAAGCTAAAATCCAAGGGTGGGGATGTGCTCTTAACCCTGGATGGGCAGGTGGGTTTTGCCCTTGAGGACGAAGATGTAGTGGAGATCGAGAAGGCCAGGAACCGGATCTGCCTAATTAGAACCCCTACCAGGGATTATTTTGATATCTTAAGAACAAAGCTGAAGTGGGGGGAGAGATAATATTGGCTCTTCACGGAATACAGTGGATAAAAGGTGAGCTAATGTCAAATGTCAAAATCCAAAGTTCAAACAAAGCCCAAAGTTCAAATGACAAAATAAAAATTCCCTCTCCCCTTGGGGAGAGGGCTTGCCCCGATGGACATCGGGGTAAAGGTGAGGGGGATTTGATATTTGGATTTTGTCATTTGTCATTGATTTGTCATTTGAGCTTTGTCATTTGGATTTAATATTGTTTACCCACAATAATTCGGGATGAGCCATAATAGCCAATCAGGTAACCCTGCGAATAAAGTGGGTTTAAAGATATGTTGCAGGAACTCGCAATCAAGAACATTGCGATTATCGATCAACTGAAGCTGTCCTTTTCTCCGAGACTGAACATCCTGTCCGGAGAGACCGGAGCAGGAAAATCAATTATTATTGACGCTATCAGCCTCTTGTTAGGGGGAAGGATATCCCAGGAGCTTATCCGAACCCAGGCGGAGGAGGCAATAGTAGAGGCTCTCTTTGATGTCTCGGGCCAGGAGGAGATCAAGCGGAGGCTTAAGGACAATGGATTCCCGGAGGAAGATACCCTCCTGCTTAAAAGGGTAATCTCCCGTTCCGGCAGGAATCGGGTCTATATTAACGGCAACCTGGCAACTTTAAATATCCTTTCCGAAATCGGTAGGGGCTTGGTAGATATCTACGGGCAGCACGAGCACCAGAGCCTCGTGCAGGAAGATAAGCATATTGATATCCTGGATGAGTTCGGGGGCCTGCTTTCTCTCCGCAGTGAAATAGGTGCTCTTTACCATAAGCTGGAGGAACTCAGCCAGGAATACCACCGTCTCAAGCAAACCGAGGAAAATCGCCGGGAGCGAGAGGCCCTCCTACACTTTCAATCTCAGGAGATCCAGGCAGCCGGGCTGAGCCCAGGGGAAGAAGAGAATCTGGAAAATGAAAGAAGAGTTTTAATGAATGCTGGCCAGCTCCTGGAAGTGACCACCCAGGGGGAGGAACTAATTTACTCGGCTGAGGGCTCAATTGTAGGAAGACTGGGGGAGATAACAAATAGGATCAAGGATTTGACCTCGGTCGATCCCACCTTGAAATCACTGGCCGGGGGGCTGGAATCTTCTCGCTATCAACTGGAGGATGTTGCCTTATCTCTCAGGCGATATGCGAGCAAAATCTCTTTTGAGCCTGGCCGATTAGAGGAGGTTGAGACCCGGCTGGATGCGATCAATAAACTGAAGAGAAAGTATGGATCAACTATAGCTGATGTCCTCCAGTATAAGGAGCGGATCGATAAGGAGCTCGAAGAGCTCGGGGGAAGAGAGGAGAAGATTGCCGAAATTACTAAGGAGCTGGAGGAGCTCAAGGGCCTGGCATTGGCACAATCGCAACTGCTCTCTCAACGAAGACAAAGAGTGGCTCAGCAACTGAGCAGGAAAGTGGAGGCCGAGCTGAGTACCCTGGGGATGAAGAAAACGATCTTCCGCGTCAGTATTGAACAGGAGCATGTTGCTAAAGGACTGGATAGCCGGGGAAAGATGGAGATCAATGGCTTCTACCTGGGCCCCAAGGGTATTGATCAAGTGGAATACCTGCTTTCCCCTAACATCGGGGAGGAGCCTAAGCCCCAAAGGAAGATCGCCTCGGGAGGGGAGCTTTCCCGGATCATGCTGGCACTGAAAAGAATCTTGCTCAAGGTAGGGGAGGTGGCAACCATGATCTTTGATGAGGTCGATGCTGGAATCGGTGGGGCCATTGCTGAGGTAGTAGGAAAGAAGCTTAAGGAGGTGGCTAATGGGTCCCAGGTTCTTTGTGTTACTCACCTTCCCCAGATCGCCTGCTATGCGGACACCCACTACTACTTCTCCAAGCTGGTTGAGGGGAGGCGGACAATCACTGCCGTCAAGAAGTTAGAAGAGCAGGAGAGGATCGAGGAGATCTCCCGGATGCTGGCCGGGGTAAAGATCACTGACAAGACCAGGGATTATGCCCGGGAGATGGTAGAGTCTGCCCGGAGGAGATAGTCGGGCCTGGACTATATAAATTGCAAAATGCAAAATGCAAAATATTGATTGATTTTTGTAGGGATTTGATTTATCAAGCTCTTTTTGTTCCTGTAGGGGCTGACCTCTGTGTCAGCCCTATCTTGGGAAATAAACCCAGATTCAGCCTTCTTAGCCACTTCGGCGAAGTAGGCTTATGCGTAAACATCCGAATTACCTGTCCTGAGCCTGTCGAAGGATTGGAGCAAAATAAGAAAAGCTAGGTAGGGGTTCGATTTATCGAACCCTCTTTAGGGTCGGATGAATCCGACCCCTACGAAGATTTATCCATCAATAATGCGTAATTGTAGGGATTCGATTTATCGAACCCGATCCGCTGAAAATCA
>JAUWWP010000182.1 GCA_030616835.1 Deltaproteobacteria bacterium
AGCTTGGCTACTGCGCACATATGATCCATAGTCACCTTGTCCATATCTATGCCCTTGGTGGTGCGCCTGATTTTCTTATCGGGCCTACCGCACCTGCGGGAGAGAGAAATCTCTGGGGCGTCATCGCCAAGGTAGGACTCGATGTCGGAAAAGTCGTCATCAAGCACAGATACTACGCCCAGAAGATTCAGGATATGGTAGGTGGGAAGACAATACACCCGGTTTTCGGTCTTCCCGGCGGCATCTCCCATCCAATTACCGAAGACCAGAGAATAGAGATTGAGGATATGGCCAAGGAGCTGGTTGAGTTTGCCAAGTACACGCTGAACCTCGTTGTAGATGAAATTATCCTCAAGAATAAAGACTATGTTGACCTAATTACCGGCGACATTTACTATCACAAGACATATTATATGGGACTTGTTGATAAGGATGGCAAGGTCAACTTCTATGACGGTGAGGTAAAGGTCATAGACCCTGATGGCAATGAATACTGCCGGTTCCGAGAAGACAATTACTTAGAATACATAGCAGAGCACGTTGAGCCCTGGTCATATCTTAAGTTTCCATATCTGAAAAAGATTGGCTGGAAGGGGTTTGTCGATGGCAAAGACTCAAGCATCTATCGAGTCGCCCCCCTTGCTCGACTCAATGTTGCCGATGGTATGGCGACGCCCGAGGCGCAAGCGGCTTATGAGAGGATGTATGAGATACTCGGCGGGAAGCCCTGTCATGCAACCCTCGGGATGCACTGGGCAAGGATTATTGAGAACCTCTACGCCGCCGAGCGGCTTCTCGAGCTTGCGCAAGATCCTGAGATTACCGACAAGAAGGTTAGGGAAATCCCCAAGGAGACACCCGGTGAGGGGGTTGGAATAGTAGAGGCACCGAGAGGCACATTGATTCATCACTACTGGGCGGATGAGAATGGGATGGTCTTGAATGTGAATCTGATAGTTGCCACCGGACATAACAATGCTGCGATGCATATGTCGGTTAAGAAAGCGGCCCAGAAGCTTATCCACAACTTCAAGGTAGACCAGGGGCTCCTCAATATGGTAGAGATGGCATTCCGCGCCTATGACCCCTGCCTTGCCTGTGCAACCCATAGTCTTCCCGGCCAGATGCCCCTTAAGGTCAACATCTATGACTTGGAGCGAAATCTGATAAAGACATTGAGCCGAGGTTAGAAACTTATTATTTAAGGACCAATCAGCTATGCGTATAACTTTATCGGGGAGCCCGGGCTAAGGATCAATCAGCTCTACGTATAACTTTATCGGGGAGCCCGGGCGCTCCCCTTTTTTATCTTTCTCTTTAATTTAGGATACTTAGCATCAAAGGAGATTCAGGCTCGTGAAAACCTTAATTCTTGGTCTGGGTAATCCTATCCGCGGCGATGACGGCGTGGGGATAAGGATTGCTGAGGAGCTAAAAAAGCATATAAAGGACGAAAATGTGGAGGTAAAGGAGGCCAGCATCGGAAGCATTGGCATTTTAGATCTGGTCCAGGGCTATGATAGGGTCATAGTGATCGACTCCATCCAGACGAAGGACGGCCGGTCTGGCCAAATTCATAGGTTGAAGCCGTCCGACCTCAAGTCAAGCATTTACACCTCCTGGCCCCATGAGATAAACTTCACCACCACCCTTTCGCTCGGCGAGAAGCTCCAGCTCCGGATGCCGAAGATCATCGATATCTATGCCGTTGAAATAAAAAAGAATATTACTTTCGCGGAGGAATGCACTCCTGAAATCTCGCAGGCCATTCCTGAGATTGTGCACCAGATTTTGACCGAAGAGTTCGGGCCAGTATAAGAAATATCGAGGTTCTGGCATGATAGTTCAGCATGTCGCCATAAAGGTAAAGGGCATAGTTCAAGGTGTAGGTTTCCGACCCTTCATCTATAACCTGGCCCGAAGATACGGTCTGAAGGGGTGGGTTCTCAACTCCTCTGAGGGCGTAAATATTGAGGTTGAGGGCGAGGAGGTAAGCTTGAGAAGATTTGCCATTGACATCAAGCATAACCCCCCACCATTGGCTGTTATTGAGGAGATTGAGGTTCGAAATAATCCCGCCCCGAAGGGCTATGCAGACTTTGAGATCAGGGAAAGTCTGGCCCAACCCGGCAAGTTTGTCCCTGTATCGCCGGATATCTCGATATGTGAAGACTGTCTCAGTGAGCTCCTTGATCCCTCTGATAGAAGGTATGTCTATCCATTCATTAACTGCACCAATTGTGGACCGAGGTATTCTATTATCTTAGATATCCCCTATGACCGTCCTAAAACTACCATGAAGAAATTCAAGATGTGCCCTCAATGCCAATCCGAATATGAAGACCCAATGAATCGAAGATTTCATGCCCAGCCAAATGCCTGCCTAACATGCGGCCCTTTCCTTGCCTTCCTTAAGACCCAAGACACAGAACATGCAACTCTATCCCCAAGAATTCAGGATCGAGGGAGGACCCAGGGCAATCCAATAGAAAGGGCTATCCAGGCCCTTAAAGAAGGGAAGATTGTGGCCATCAAGGGTTTAGGGGGCTTCCATCTGGCATGCGATGCCACAAATGATATGGCGGTAAGGAAATTAAGGGAGAGAAAAAGAAGGAGCAATAAGCCCTTTGCAGTGATGGCCCCTGATATGGAATCGGTTAAGATGCTCTCTCTGGTTTCAAAGGAAGAGGAAGAATTGTTGAGGGGCTCCATTAAGCCTATCGTCCTTATGTCCAAGCTTCCCAATAACCCTCTTTCAGAGGCAGTGGCCCCAAATACTAATTATTTTGGAGTGATGTTTCCCTATACACCACTGCATTACCTTCTGTTCCACCAGATACCAGAGTCCGAAGTCCAAGCTCCTAAGTCCGAACTCCCAAATTTCCTCGCCTTAGTCATGACCAGTGGCAATCTATCAGAGGAACCCATAGTGATTGATAATGACGAGGCGATTAAGGTATTAAACGAAATAGCCGATTCATTTCTGCTGCATGATAGAGATATTTATATGAGGGTTGATGACCCGGTGACGAGGATCTTTGAAGGCAAGGAGATGCTCATTCGCAGGTCCCGTGGTTATGTCCCTAAGGTTATTGACCTTGGGCATGAGATGGTGGATGCTCTGGGATGTGGAGCTGAGTTAAAAAATACCTTTACCCTGACAAAAGCTCAATATGCCATCATAAGTCAGCACATAGGGGACCTGGAGAATTATGAAGCCCTTAAATTTTTTGAGGAGACCTTAAGAAATCTAAAAAAGACATTCCGGGTGGAGCCCAAAGTGATAGCCTATGACCTGCATCCGGAATACCTGAGCACCAGGTTTGCCCTGGAACAAAAAGGGGTGGAACTTGTTGGGGTCCAACATCATCATGCCCATATAGTGAGCTGCATGGCTGAGAATAGGCTTGAGGGAAAGGTTATCGGGGTGGCCTTTGATGGACTGGGCTATGGAGATGATGGAAATATCTGGGGTGGGGAATTCTTAGTAGCTGATAGGATTGGATTTTCTCGAAGGGCACATTTTAGCTATCTCCCCATGCCCGGGGGGGATAAGGCGATAAAAGAGCCCTATCGAATGGCCCTGAGCTATTTATTTTATACTTTTGGTGAAGGTATGTCCTCAAAGCATCCGGATTTCTTTAAGAGATTTCCAGAGAGAAATATCGAATTAATTACGAAAATGATGAAAGATAAAATCTACTCCCCAATGACCTCGAGCTGTGGAAGGCTTTTCGATGCCATTTCCTCCATAATTGGGGTGAGGGATTATATCACCTTTGAGGGGGAGGCTGCGGTGGAGCTTGAGACGATAGCGGAGGAGGGTTCTCAAGATTCATACAGCTATGAAATCTATGATAAGGGAGTTTATCTTATTGATTCATCTCCAGTTATTGTTCAAGTAGTTGAGGATTTATATAACAATGTATCCCGGGCGAGAATCTCGGCTAAATTTCATAACACCATAGCCAGGACAATTCTGGATGTCTGCAAAAAAATAAGGAAGGACGATGGGTTGACGAGGGTGGCATTGAGCGGTGGGGTTTTTCAGAATGTATTTTTGTTAAAAAGGTCACTGGTGCTCTTGAAAAACCAGGGATTTGAGACCTATATCCATAGCATGGTCCCCCCTAACGATGGAGGGATTTCATTAGGGCAGGTAGTGGTGGCTTCTAACCTTATTGGCTCATGGGAGCTTTTATGTGCCTGGGCATTCCTATGAAGGTAGTAGAAAAGAAGGGCGAAATGGGGGCAGTGAAATTGGGGGGGGTAAAGAAGGAGGTAAGCCTTCAATTGCTGGAGGATGTGGAGATTGGGGACTATGTAATACTCCATGCCGGTTTTGCCATCCAGAAGCTGGATGAGGCCGAGGCCCAGGAAACTATTTCCCTATTAAATGAGGTAGCATCTAAAAGTGAAATATATTGAAGAGTTTCGCAACTTTGATCTGGCTCAGGGTATTTCTCGAAGACTTTTTCAAATAGCCAGGAGGGAGATAACCCTGATGGAGGTATGCGGAACCCATACCGTATCCATTTTTAGGTATGGTCTTAAAAAAATTTTACCTAAAAACATTCGCCTACTTTCAGGCCCTGGCTGCCCGGTATGTGTAACCCCTAATCCCTATTTGGATAAGGCCTTTGTCTATGCCCACGAGAAGGATTTCATAATTGCTACCTTCGGGGATATGGTTAAGGTGCCCGGGTCTCGCTCCAGCCTTGAGCGTGAAAGGGCCCAGGGATGTGATATTAGAGTGGTCTACTCCGCTCGGGACGCATTGAGGATTGCTGCTGAAAACAAAAAAAAGAAAATCATGTTCTTAGGGGTGGGATTTGAAACGACAGCTCCCACCATTGCCGCATCCATCGTTGAGGCAAAAAAGTTGGGGCTGGGAAACTTTTTTGTCTTCTCAGCCCATAAGCTTATCCCACCCCCGATGGAGGCCCTGGTAAGTGATGGTGAGGTGAGGCTTGATGGGTTTATCTGCCCGGGCCATGTAAGCACCATCATCGGGTCGAAACCATACGAGCCCATCTCGGGAAAATATAAAATACCGTGTGTAATTGCCGGGTTTGAACCACTGGATGTGCTCCAGGCAATTTATATGCTCACTAATCAGATAGAGAATGGGGAGGCGCGAGTGGAGATTCAATATAGAAGGAGTGTAAAGGAGGAAGGAAATCCAAAGGCCCTGGCTCTAATGTATGAGGTCTTTGAAACAGCGGATGCTGAATGGAGGGGATTGGGCATTATCCCTGACAGTGGATTGAAGATTACAGATAAATATGCAGAGTTTAACATCGAGAGCAATATGGATATTGAGGTTCCCGAGCCTGTTCCGGAAAGCGAGGGCTGCATCTGCGGCGAGATATTAAAGGGTTTAAAGACACCTTTAGATTGTAAGCTATTCCGTCGCGTTTGCAACCCCAGCAATCCCTTAGGGGCATGTATGGTGAGTTCAGAAGGAACATGTGCAGCTTATTATGATTATGAATGCCCTGAGTATGAAGACTGATAAGAAAATATTACTCCCCCATGGAAGTGGTGGAAGGGCTTCCCATGAATTGGTGGAAAAGGTATTTTTAAAGAGGTTCAATAATCCAATTCTAAATGAATTCAATGACCAGGCAGTTTTTCAGATGGAAGGGTTGCGCCTGGCTTTTTCTACCGATTCATATGTGGTGGACCCCATTTTCTTCCCCGGAGGGGACATAGGGAAACTGGCAGTTTGTGGCACAGTAAACGATATAGCCATGAGCGGGGCTACCCCCATATATTTGAGTGCTGGGTTTATAATTGAAGAAGGGTTTCCCCTGGATGAACTCGAGAGGGTCCTGGATTCTATGAAGGAGGCCTCTGCGGTCGCTCAGGTATCCATAGTGACTGGAGATACAAAGGTTGTGGCCAAGGGGGGGGCTGATAAAATTTTTATCAACACCAGCGGGATTGGAATCATCCCTGGGAATTTAAATATATCTGGTCATAATGCCAAGGTGGGCGATAAGGTAATAGTGAGCGGTCCTATCGGGGACCATGGGATAGCGGTCCTTTCTAAAAGGGATGGTTTGGAGTTTGAGACGGATTTAATCAGCGACTGCGCCCCCCTCAACCATTTAGTATCGGATATGTTAAAAGTGAGCAAAGGCATTCATACCTTGAGGGATCCTACCCGGGG
>JAUWWP010000550.1 GCA_030616835.1 Deltaproteobacteria bacterium
AAAAAGCCTACGGTGTTTCTCCTGAGATCCTCAAAGGAACGAATCTTAAGAAGCCTCCTTAAAATGTAGGATGGCCGGAAATAAAACTTCCGGTAGCTGAGTGTAAGAAGCTTCTCCAATTCCTCTCTGGTCATAGACTCCGGCACATAACTGATATTGAACATCGTGTGCCTGGGAAAATCATCTTTGCCGGGACCATTTATCATCTGGTAGACCTCGGTTCCCGGGAGGGGAGCTAAGGATCCGAAGGCAGCATAAGCCAAACCAAGATCTCGGGCAAATCGGATTGTTTTTAAGCCCTCATTAAAGGACTCTCCCGGGGTGCCAAAAATAAAGGTCCCGTGGGTCTCGATCCCGAATTTCCTGGCCAGCCTGATCGCTTCCTCGATCTCGTCAATTTTTATGCCTTTCTTCATAATATCGAGCACCCTCTGGGAACCACTCTCAACGCCAAACAGTAGCCGCCAGCAGCCGGCCCTTTTCATCTTCCTTAACAGCTCAGCATCCAGTCCCTGAGGACGGGCATTGACTGCCCAAGTTAAGTCGAGTTTTCGCTCGATTATTCCCTCGCAGATCTTTAGCGCATTTTCCCGGTTTAAGGCAAAGATCTCATCATAAAAGGTTACATCCCTGATTCCGTATCTGCTCACCAGTTCCTCAAGCTCATTTAGCACCAGGTCAGGATCCCTGAACCTTACCTTTTTAATCGCATGACAAAAGATGCAGGAATAGGGGCAGCCCCGGGAGGCAATCACTGTGGTAGAAGGAAGTTGCTTATAGACCGAGATAGTAGGGATGTATCTATTTAGATCCACCAGAGATCTATCAGGAAAGGGCAGCCCATCCAGATCCTCCACATACAGGCAGGGAGGATTTATCCGGATCTCCCCTCCCCTCCTCCAGATTATTCCTGCTATCTTTTCCAGGGATTCCCCGGAGTCTAAGGCAGCCACCAGCCCCCTCATAATGTATTCCCCCTCACCGCAGACCACCACATCCAGGGCACTACATTCTCGGAGACAATTCTCCTTCCATACCGTAGGATGAGGTCCACCAGCCACGATAACCTTTTCCGGAAACCTCTCTTTTAGTAAAGAGATGGCCTTTTTATCATTCTCCCAGCCCGCAGTATAGGAAGAGACTCCAATAATCTCATACCCTTCTTGTTTAATAAGGGAGGTAATTTCTTCAATATTTACAAAATATCCATCTAATACCTCCACCTGGTGTCCGGATTCTTTCAAAACCGCGCCAATATACAGAAGCCCGAGCGGTGGGAAAACCCCTAATATCGTCTGTTCTGGACGGGCAAGAAACCGCTTAAGAAAGCCACCTCTTTCCTTCATAAAGGAGATAGATATATCTTCCTGTCGCCAGGGACTGGTCAAAAGAAGGATCTTCATCGATTTTATATCTTAACAGTCTCAATAAAATTAGTCAATTTACTGGAGTTTCCTCAAAAACCCTTCAAGATCCGCATAAGGCGGAGAAAAATCTAAGGGGAATTCATGAATTGCCCCTACATTCATTCTGTCCGCCTGAGGCGGAGTGCTGGCAACTTGACTTAAATAGGGATAATCCTTATAATTTTAGGCAAAACAGGAAGGGCCGATTATCCAATGTGTGGTATCTGGGGGGTAACTAATTCAAAAGCATCCTCAAAACCAGATGAAGCTCTGGTGCTCACGATGAATGAAGCTTTAC
>JAUWWP010000349.1 GCA_030616835.1 Deltaproteobacteria bacterium
CGGAGAAGAAGGTTAAGGAGGAGGCAAAAAAGAAGGCGAAAGAAGAGGAAGCCAAGAAGGAAGCGGAGAAGAAGGTGAAGGAGGAGGCAAAAAAGAAGGCGAAAGAAGAGGAGGCCAAAAAGGAGGCAGAGGAGAAGGCCAAGAAGGAAGCGGAGAAGAAGGCGAAGGAGGAGGCAAAAAAGAAGGCGAAGGAAGAGGAGGCCAAGAAGGAGGCAGAGGAGAAAGCCAAGAAGGAAGCGGAGAAGAAGGTGAAGGAGGAGGCAGAGAAGAAGGCGAAGGAGGAGAAAGAGAAGAAGAAGGACGAGGAGAAGGCTACGAAGGAAGCGGAGAAGAAGGCTAAAGAGGAGGCAGAGAAGAGACTTGAAGCATTGATCTTTAACAAGAGCGATGTCCGGGCTATGATGGAAAGGGTTCTGGAGTTGAATCAAACCTATTTTTATGGGGCAGCCCACCGGTATCTGGGTGCTTACTATGCAATGACTCGCAAATCCAAGGGTGGCAGCGATAAAAAAGCAGCAGAATACTTTAAGAAGGCACTGGCGGTTGAGCCGAATTTCTTCGAGACCAGAATTATGCGGGCCGAGACCCTTTATGTAAAAAAGAAAAATAAAAAGCTTTATAAATCGGACCTGAATTATGTAATTGAACAGCCCAGTGATGTAATTCCTGATATCGAGCCCGAGCAAATACTGGCACAGGCAAAGGCTGAAAGGCTGCTGAAAGAGGCGGAGAAGAAAAAGTAAACCCCGGTTAGAAGCAAACACGGGGCTTTCTAACGGGGTAAAAGAAATTTTTCTTAGCCGAGATTAACTTAAGCGAGAAAGGAGAAATGTGCAAATGGCAAACGGATATGTGGGAAAAATACTGATGGTTGATCTCTCGAAAGGGGAGATTCGCACCGAGGAGCCGGGAGATGAAATTTATCAGAAGTTTTTGGCCGGCTATGGGCTGGGGGCCAAGATAATATTTGATCGGCAGAGGGGAGGGGCTGATCCTCTGGGAGAAGATGCCATTCTGGGCTTCACCGCTGGAATTCTGACCGGAACCGGGGCACTTTTCTCTGGCCGCTACATGGTGGTGGGAAAATCTCCACTTACCCAAGGCTGGGGGGATGCTAACTCCGGAGGAAGCTTTGGCCCGGAGATTAAAAAGTCAGGCTTCGATGGAATCTTCTTCCGCGGAAAGTCAGACAAACCGGTCTACCTCCTGATCGATGGGGATAAGATTGAGCTCCGGGATGCCGGGAGGATCTGGGGGAATGATGCGATAAAAACGGAAGAGATGATCTGGGAAGAGCTAGGAGACAAGGGATATAAGGTTGCTGCTATTGGTCCTGCCGGTGAAAAGCTATCATTGATCTCCGGCATCGTCAACGATAAAGGAAGGATAGCAGCCCGCTCAGGGCTGGGAGCAGTGATGGGCTCAAAAAAGCTGAAGGCGCTGGTATTACGAGGCAATAAGAAAGTCCCCATTCATGACCGGGAGAGAATGGTGGAACTGAATAAAAAGTTCAGTAAAAGAATCGAGCCCATCAAGATAAAATTTGGGATGGGAGGAATCCTGAGTTTCTTCGGTAAAATGGTAAGGGTTCTTCCCCATACGAGGATGGAACCAGCACTATGGAGTATGATCTTAAAGAAATATGGTACCAGCGGGGTTCTTTCGCTCCTCTCGGAAAGTGGGGATACCCCGGTAAAAAACTTCAAAGGTATTGGCTACCTGGATTTTCCGGTGAGTAAGAGGTCAAGTAAGATCAGCGATGACCAGGTGATCAAATACGAGCAAAAAAAGTTCCACTGCATCAATTGCCCCATGGGCTGTGGAGGGATTATCAGCGTTAAGGAAGGGCCGTATCCCCTGGAGGAGAGCCATAAGCCCGAGTATGAAACCCTGTCGAGCTTTGGAACGCTCTGTTTGAATGACGACCTTTATAGCATCATGAAGCTCAACGACCTGTGCAACCGGGCAGGGATCGATACGATTTCCACCGGGGTAGTCGTAGCATTTGCTCTGGAATGCTATGAACAGGGAATTATTACCAAGGCGGATACCGATGGAATTGAGCTCAACTGGGGAGACGCTTCGGCCATTGTTAAACTGACGGAGAAGATCATCAACCGGGAGGGAATCGGTGATATTCTGGCCGATGGGGTGAAGGTGGCTGCCCAGAAGCTGGGCAAGGGCTCGGAAAAATTTGCTATCCATGCGGGAGGGCAGGAGGTCCCGATGCACGACCCCCGCTTCGATATTGGCTATGCCACTGCCTATGAGGTGGAGCCCACTCCGGGCAGGCACACTATTGCTTCACTCCTCTGGCAGGAATTAATGCAGATAGAAAGGAAATTTAAGGAAGCAAAGAGGCCGACTGCGATATCCGGGAGAAAAGATAGGTATCGTTTCGATAACAAAGGGAAGGGTCAGGCCCTCAACAGCATCTATGTCCAGGTGGCCAATGGAGCAGGTCTTTGCCTCTTCGGGCTTGAGGTCGGGGGTAACATCCCGATCTTCGAGTGGTTAAATGCAGCTACCGGCTGGAGTTTCTCCAGTGATGATTATCTCCTGATCGGCGAGAGGATCGAGACTATCCGCCAAGCCTTTAATGTCCGTGAGGGTATCAGGCCCAAAGATTTCAGGATGCCTGACCGGACTATTGGCCGTCCTCCCCTGGAGAAAGGCCCGGTGGGCGGGGTGACCGTGGATATGGACACCTTGGGAAAAAATTTCTTTAGGGAGCTTAATTGGGATTACGAAAGTGGTCTGCCCGCCCGGGAAAGACTGGAAAAATTAGGACTCAACGAGGTTATTAAAGCGCTTTATAGTTAGCTAAACTGATCAAACAATAAAGATTCGGAATCTTCTTCTTTCCTGAGCGTTTCTTAATTTCAGATAATTAGCGAGTTCATTGGCAAGCCTTTTTAAGACTGCCCGGTTTTCATTCTTATCGGCGGTGACTTCGATGGCTCCGCTTTGAAAGTCTTGATCGAAAAAGAATGTCAGTTTATTTAATTTTTTTATCTTCATTTTATATAAAGACAAGGAAGTGCTAAAAAAGTTTCAATTTTAGTTATGTCGCTGATAAAAGAGTATTTTTCAAAATATGAGGCCAAAGATTTCCGACTGGAGCCAGGGGGAATATTATCCTTTGATGAAATGTCAAAGAGGATTAATAAAAAAGGATCAATCAATAGGGTGGAGCTTATTTCCATCGTGCACTGGAAGCCATCCAAGAAAATAGGTTCCGTTGGAAAAAACTCTTCAGTCGAAATAGATAAGATAACCAGATATGTTATCTCTGAACTGAAAGGGGTTAAATATGATGAGCTCAAGCTTAAGGTACTGAGAGCCCTTAATGGAGTTGGTCTGGGGGTTGCTTCCACAATTTTAGCTTTAATCGATCCTAAGATATACGGGACCCTGGATATATCTGCCTGGACATCGCTATTTTCCCTCCACCAGGAGGGAGAATTAAAGTGCTATAACCTTGATGGGGCGTTTGCCAGGAAAATGGAGGATCAGGAGCTGAAAGACGAATATTGGCTGGCCTATTTAGCGATAATTAGAAAGATCAGCAAGGATGAGAAGTTAAC
>JAUWWP010000087.1 GCA_030616835.1 Deltaproteobacteria bacterium
CTAAGCTCATTCCTGTGCTCATTAATCCATCTCCTACTTATCTCGCCCATAAAATAACCTCCTTAGACACTAATCTCCACACCAGTTCGTATTATATCCTAAATTAAACAAAAAAGGCAAGAAAGAGAGGACCGGAATTTCTTGAGTTTTATTTTAGCCTACGCCTTGATGTTCGCTACATTTCTGGTAATTATCACCCACGGTTCTCCTTCCCGCCTGCCAAAGAATGTTACGAGAATTGATTCGGCGGGCAGATCTGCTATTTTAGTGGCTTTTGCCACTTTTGTTCCTGAAAAACTCAGGAATCTTTAGTCGTGGCCCCTTACTTGGTTGATGCATGTCCTGAGCCCTGTCCTGTTTATCCTGAGCCCAGCCGAAGGAAGCGAAGTCGAAGGAGTGGGGGAGGGCTTGCCCCGATGGACCCCGATGTCCATCGGGGGTGGCAAGCCCTCCCCCATCAAAGGGGGAGGGAAGATACTTTTTCAACGGCCCGGCTGTCCCTATTTTCTTTGATATGGCAAAAAGTAGCCTGTCCCCTTTTCCTGTCCCTAATATGGGTTAACATTCATCAGGCAATATTAACTTGCAGCCGTTTCCCCAAGGCCGTGGCAACACGTTCTAAGGTTGACAGTTTAATATCTTCTGCGTGGTTCTCAATTCTTGAAATTGCAGTCTTCTTGGTTTTAAGTCTACGAGCGAGTTCTTCTTGGGTTAATCCTGCTGATTCACGCGCCTGGCGGAGCATCACTCCGACCTTGAACTGCTCGTATCCTTCGTCATATCCTTCAGCAAATTTCTTGTCTCTCTTTTTTCTTTCATTTATATATTTTTTCAGGTCACTCATGGCTTCGTCCTCCTTTTCAAAAAGTCCCTTCTATAAGCCCCCGCCTTTTCTATCTCTTTCTTGGGCGTTTTTTGACTCTTTTTTGTAAAAATATGTTAACCTACAGGTTAACCTTTGTCAAGAGCCATTTGGACTGAAAAAATCTCAGAAAATCCTCTATCCTCCTTCGCCGTAGTTCAGCCTTCGCAGCCGCTATGGCGAAGTAGGCTGGCTACGAAGGCTGAAACCCCTCCCACCTGTCTGTGTGCGGGCACGCACAGGAAGGGGAGGGGGATGAAGTGAACCTACCCGGTCTAACGGATACGGGGGGTTCGGGCCGGCAGAGCCTGTCCTGAGCTTGCCGAAGGAGATGTCGGCCCCTTACATTAATTCTTGAAACCCCGCCTATCCACTCTTTATTAAAAGACGGGGAAACTCCAAGTTTAAGTCCTTGCCAAGAGTAAGAAATAAGGATAAAATACTCTAAGAAATCAGGAATTTTGCAGGAGAAGATGAAGCCGGAAGAGGTTTTTGAACAAATAACTAAGGAATTAAAGGCCCGGGCAGTGGAGGAGTATGAGATTTATTTAGCCAGATCCCGGGATCTGTCCATTGGGGTAAGAAAGGCGGAGGTGGAGTCTTTAAAGAGGGCAGAGACGATGGGGGTGAGTCTGAGGGTTCTCCGAGGCAAATCCCTGGGGTTTTCCTACTGCACGGAACTTAATCCCCAGTCACTACAGAATATGGTAAGCAATGCGGTAGATGGTTCCGAGCAGGTCGAGCCTGATTCTTACCTCAATTTTCCTTCATCTGATAGCAGTACTCTACCTGCTCTGGAGATCTTTGATGAAAATTTAAGCGAGATTTCCATGGAGGAAAAGATCCTTGTGGCCCGAGAGCTGGAGGAGGCAGCCCTGGCCTACGATCCCCGGGTCAAAAAGATCCACCGGGCCACATACCAGGAGGAGCAGGAAGAGGTCTGGCTTAGAAACTCCCGGGGATTAGAGCGGCAAATGAAGGCTACCCTGGCTTCCTGTCATATTATGGCCATTGCTACCCATAATGAGGAGTCTCAGGTGGGATGGGATTTTGATTTCAGTCATTTCTTTACCCGTTTGAAAAGAAAGGAGATAGGGGTAAGAGCGGCCCAGAAGGCGGTGGATATGCTGGGGGCAAAAAGCATCAAGACTACCAAGTCTCTTCTACTCCTGGAGAACTCAGTAGCCTGTGAGATTCTGAGTACATTGGCCCCCTCTTTTTTAGCGGAATCGGTTCAGAAAAGGAAGTCTGCTCTCGCCGGGAAAATAAACCAGCTCATCTTATCCTCCTTGATCAATATCACTGATGATGGGCTTTATCCCGGGGGAATGGCTACTGAACCCTTCGATGCCGAGGGGATGGAAAGGAAGAGGACACCTCTGATAGTTGAGGGAAGGTTAGTGAGTTACCTTTATGATCTCTACTGTGCTAATCGGGAAGGGCTTAATTCTACCGGAAACAGCTCCCGGACCAGCCTGAAGCTTCCTCCCCGGGTGGGGATCTCCAATCTCTTTATCGAGAAGGGGACCGCTTCTTTTGAAAAGCTTCTGGCAAGCCTCGGTACCGGGCTGCTCGTCACCGAACTGCTGGGAGTCCATACTGCCAACCCCATCTCCGGAGATTTCTCGGTGGGGGCCGCCGGCCATTGGGTAGAAAAGGGTGAAAGAAGCTTCCCGGTCAAGGAGATCGCCTTCTCGGGTAATCTGATCCAGCTTTTCCAGAAAGTGGAGGAAGTGGGCAGCGATCTTCGCTTCTTCGGCCCGGTTGGCTCCCCCAGCCTCCTGCTTAAGGAGATGACTATCAGTGGAGAGTGAACCCAGATTATGCGTAAATATCCGATTTACTTGTCCTGAGCCTGTCGGAAAAATATCTAAGCCTACTTCGCCGTAGTTCAGCCTTCGTAGCCACTATGGCGAAGTAGGCTGGCTACGAAGGCTGAATGACAAAATATTTGAATAAATCCTAAGCACTAAGCACCAAATCCTAAACAATTTCAAATGATCAAAATTCAAAATACAAAACCCTGTCCTGAGCTTATCGAAGGGATTGCGATCTTGAAGAGACAGAATAGTTTTGAATTTGGTTAATTTGAATTTAGAATTTATTTAGGATTTAGGATTTGGGATTTAGGATTTGTTTAAAGTTTAGGATTTGGGATTTAGGATTTCTCAGTTGATATTTGGTATTTAGTCATTTGGCATTTGGATTTGATTGATTTTGTATTTTGCTTCGTTTAGCCTTCCCCTGGGGAAAGCAATTATTCTTATGTCCGAATTGCAGTAAAATAGGATAAGGTATGAAAGTTGTATCCAGTGGAATAACTCATATCGGAAAGAGCCGGAAAAAAAATGAGGATCGGTTCCTGGTGAATGATGAACTGGGTTTATATATCGTTGCCGATGGGATGGGTGGGCATGCCGGAGGGGAAGAGGCCAGCAGGATGGCGGTTGAGACGATTGAGAAGGTAATAACCCGGTTAAAGGATGATCTTGATGCCACCCTTCCTTACGCTTACGAGGAGAAAATCCCC
Organism: Deltaproteobacteria bacterium; assembly: GCA_030616835.1. Lineage (GTDB taxonomy): Bacteria > Desulfobacterota. The sequence goes on from JAUWWP010000087.1 coordinate 3,393, forward strand.
CCGGCGGCAAGGGGACTAAAATATTCCGTCAGGCTGGCCGGTGAGAAAATTTACCGGAAAGCAAGACAGTCACCGGAATATCAAGGGATGGGAACTACTGTTACCGCTCTATGGCTGGAGGCTAAGGAGGCCCATATCGCCCATGTGGGAGATTGCCGGGGATATCTGCTTCGGGATGGAAAGATAGGACAGTTGACCGAGGATCATTCCTGGGTTCAGCAGCAGGTGGATGCCGGAATTATCTCGCCCGAGGAGGCCAGGGAACATGAGCTAAGAAATATTATTACCCGCTCGGTCGGATTTGAGGAGGATGTGAAGATCGATACCTACAGTAAGGACCTGAAGCCGGGAGATATTCATCTTATTTGCTCCGATGGGCTGTCTAATCCGGTCAGCGAGGTAGAGTTAAATGAGATTACCCTTTCTTCGACCCCGGAGATGGCCTGTCAGCAGATGGTTGATCTGGCCAACGAGCGGGGAGGAAGGGATAATATCACGGTGGTTATCGTCAGGGTAGAGGGGCTATGAGGAAGTCTTTGGGCAATTATCAGATTCTGGAAGAGATTGGAAGCGGGGGGATGGCGGTTATCTATAAGGCCAACCAGAAATCTTTAGGCCGGCTGGTGGCAATCAAGCAGCTTCAATCCGGCTTTGTTACCGACTCCGAGGTAGTAAAACGCTTTGAAAGGGAGGCCCGGGCTGCGGCCGACCTCCAGCACGAAAATATTGTTCTCATCCATGATTACTGGGAGAAAAGTGGCTCCTACTACATCGTGATGGAGTATGTTGACGGGATTGACCTGTCCCGGATAATTCAAAGGGTGGGGGCCCTGCCAGTAGATATCGCCTTGTTCATAGTCCTCCAGATTGCTAAGGCCTTGGAGTATGCCCACGGGAAAGGGGTGGTTCACCGGGACATCAAACCTGGCAATATTATGATCTCCCGGGAGGGTAAGGTCAAACTGACGGATTTCGGAATTGCCCGGGTCCGGAGCTCGGTGAAAGAGGAGCTGACACTTCCCGGGGCCTTCCTCGGAACACCGGCCTATATGTCTCCTGAACAGATTAGGGGAGAGTCGATTGACTGGCGAACCGATCTCTTCTCTCTGGGGGTAGTCTTCTACGAGATGCTCACCGGAGAAAGGCCCTTCAAAGGTGATGAGAAGAGCTTCGTTACCGAGAAGATCCAGAAAGGGAGGTTTATTCCACCCCGGGAGCTCAACCGAAAGATCCCGCGGTCCCTTCAGAGGGTGGTATTAAGGTGTTTAAATCTCAGGTCAACAAAAAGGTATCAGGATACTTCCGGGCTGCGCCGCCGCCTGGAAGAGCTTGCCGAGAAGAAAGATAAGAAGGTCGAATATCAGGAAAGGCTTAAGAATTACTTCATAGATAAAGGGATATTTAAAGGGGTTCGGGAGAAAACGGTAGTCAAAAAAGCAAGGCCGGCAAAAAAGCCTTGGCCTTATTGGCCGAGGATTCTCTGGGTAACAAAGATTGCTCTGCTTACTCTGATCCCTGCCTTCCTCTCCAGCCATTTCCAGGACTCAAGACCTCTGATTCATCGGCTGAAAAAGAGAGAGACCCTTGCTGCCCTGGCTCAGCAGTATTACGGAGACTACCAAAAAAGCATCTACCTGAGAACCCGGAACCGGGTCATAGATCCTAAACGGCTCCGCCCGGGGAAAGATATCGTCATCCCTTTGATCACCTATCATCAGATTGAGATTGGAGACTCGCTTTCGAAGCTCGCCGGGAAATATCTAAAAGATGCCCAGAAGGCCAAGTTTATCGCTCAGTTCAATGCTACTGGTGAGTATTCCCCCCTGAAAGTAGGGGACAGGATCAGGATACCCTTTGAACTCCAGCATAAGGTGAAGCCTGGGCAAACTTTAGCCTCCATCTCCAAACTATATTATGGGAATACGATCAGTTACCAATTACTAATGAATTACAATTCCATTACCGATGTTCAGAGCTTGAAGGTGGGGGATGTGCTGAAGGTTCCCATTACTACCAGTAAGACCACGAGGAGGGGGTGGATTCAGCGGGCACTCGACACCCTTAGGCGATCCCCTGAAGAAAAGTATCCCCGAGAATTGGAGGAAGGGGTCGAATTTTATCACCAAGGGGAATATCCCGGTTCCATTATAAAGTTAAGAGCCTCCCTTAGAGCCAGGGGGCTCAGGGTAGAAGATTTGGTCCCGATCCGCAAATACCTGGCATTTGCTTATGCTCAAATGGGAGAGCAAGAGGCAGCCGCGCAGCAATTTCTTGCCCTGCTTGAGCTTCAGCCTGACTTCAGGCTGGTTGAGGCAGAGGTCTCTCCTGAGATTCTGGAAGTGTTTAATAATTTGGAATTAAAGAAATGATATGGTGGTCCTTTAGTGGTTGATAAAAGTCTGAAGATATAGGTTGGGTCAATCGGTTGGGGTTATAAAAGAATCAAAGTGTAAAAATCAAAATGCAAAATGACAAATCAAAATGCAAAAGCCTACTTCGCCGAAGTTGCTACGAAGGCTGAAAGATAATTCAATAATTTTAATTTTTAATTTTTAATATTTGATATTACGAAGGAATAAAGATATAGCTGGAATTATCAACTAAAATGGGTAAACTACCAAAAATGAAGAAAAAGAAGGTACTCATCGTCGACAACAGCAAAGTATATGTAGAGTTCTTAAGCGAAACCTTACTCAAGGCAAATTACGATATCTGCAAGGCCTACAACGGAATGGAGGCCCTGGAGAAGGCACTTGCTGAACACCCGGACTACATCATTCTGGATATCATCATGCCCAAGATCGATGGGGGGAGGGTATGCCGGTACCTGAAGGAAGATCCTGATTTTCGGGACATTCCCATTATTATCTTAACCGGGGTTGCCGCTGAATCCGCTGCTAAGGTCAAGGACTTAGGGGCAGATGCTTATATTGCCAAAGGATCTATGGATGAGATTGCGGTAAACCTGCTTAATACCCTGAAGATGCTGGAGAGACCTAAGGAAGTTCCCGTAGCTAAAGGAGACCTGATTTTCGGGATCGAGGAAGTAAGTCCTCGATCCCTCGTGGGAGAACTACTGCTGAATAAAAAACACTATGAGACTATTCTCCAGAACCTGGGGGAGGGAGTGGTCGAAATTGACTCCGATCAGAAGATAATCTTTGTCAATCCTGCTGCCTTAGAGATTATTGATCGGCCGGAGAGAGAGATTATCGGGAAAAGGATCACTGATATCCTTGACGATCAAAAAAGCAGTGATATTAAGGAAATCCTGGAAGAGATTTTGATCACCCGTAGCCCGGTCAATGAAAGGATAACCTACCAGTATGGAGAAAAGACCCTCCAACTGAATTTTTCCAATATCATCGAGGAGAGTGAGCTTGCGGGAGTATTCATCATAATTCAGGATATTACGGAAAAGGAGAAATTAGCCAAGAACCTGAAAGGGTATGCCCAGGCGCTGGAGCATAAAATAATTGAGATCGATCGCACCCAGAGGGAGCTGATTAAATCCGAGAAGCTGGCGGCTACCTCCAAGCTGGTTGCTGGGGTTGCCCATGAAATTAAAAACCCCTTGAACTCTATGTCCCTAACCGCTGCCAATCTTGAGCATATTGCCAATTCAAGCAATTCCTTATCAGAGATAAAAAGCTTTTACCAGGAACACATTGAGCTGTTGAAATCGGATATTGAAAGGATAAAGGACCTGGTCGAAAACTTCATGCGCTTTACCAGGCCCGCGGCGATCCATTTAAGGCTGAAAGATATTAACGAGATTGCCGATTCAGCCCTGCAAAGCATCGCCCAGCAGGCCAAGCAAAAGAAGGTAAAGCTGATTAGGAAATATGATAAAGGGCTGCCGAAGATCCTGGTGGAGAAGGATGAGCTTTATCGTTGCTTTGTCAATCTTTTCCTCAATTCCCTGGAAGCAATGGAGGAGGGGGGTAAATTAACCCTGGAGACCCGCGGATCAGGGAGGGGAATAGCCATAATTGTTTCTGATACCGGCTGCGGTATTCCCCCGGAAATCCAGGACAAAATCTTTGATATCTTCTTTACCACCAAGGAGGGTGGCAAGGGCCTGGGGCTATCCCAGGTCTATCGGACTGTGGAGGCGCTGGGAGGAGAGATCTCCGTCCATAGTGAGATAGGTAAAGGGGCAAAATTCACCATAACCTTACCCAAAAGGAAATCCCGTGAAAAGGCTAAGCATATTAGTAGTTGATGATCAGGGAAGTACCAGGAAGAGTTTATCTACCTTTCTCAGACTTCACCAGTTTCCGGTAAGCTCGGCCGAGAGCGGGAAGAGGGCCTTAGAAAAGCTACGCGAAGATGACTATCAGGTAGTGCTGACCGATTATCGGATGGCCGAGATGGATGGAATTGAGCTGACCAAAAGGATAAAGGAGAGCTATCCTCAGATTGTTATCCTTATTATGACTGCCTACGGCACGATCAAAAATGCGGTTGAGACCATGAAGGCAGGAGCCTATGACTACCTGACCAAGCCCCTGAACCAGGATGAACTGCTTTTATCTTTAGAAAGAATCGGACAGCAGCTTGAGCTGGTAGATGAGCTCTCCAGCCTCCGGGAAAAGTTGCAGGAGAGATATCACTTTAAAAATATCGTTGGCAACAGTGAGCCGATGCAGAAGGTTTATAAACTCATCGAGCAATCGTCCCGGAACGATGCTATTGTGCTCGTCACCGGGGAAACCGGAACCGGTAAGGAACTGGTGGCAAGAGCAATCCATTACAATAGTCGAAGAAAGGATAGACCCCTGGTTGAAGTAAATTGTGCTACCCTGCCGGAGAATCTGGTAGAAAGTGAGCTGTTCGGACACCTCAAGGGGGCATTCACCGGGGCCGACCGGGATCGCCAGGGAAAATTTGAATTGGCCGATAAGGGAACAATCATGCTGGATGAGATTAGCAACATGTCACTGGGCACCCAGGCCAAATTGCTCCGGGTTCTTCAGGAGAAGAAGTTCGAACCGGTGGGAGGGACTACTTCCTTGAGCGTTGATATCCGGATAATTGCTCTGACTAATGAGAACCTGAAGCAGGCAATACAAGAGGGAAGATTCCGGGAGGATCTATACTATAGATTGAATGTGATTAATATTGATCTCCCCCCCTTGCGCAGCCGGAGGGCAGATATTCCCCTGTTAGTGGTTCACTTCATTGAGAAATTCTCAGAAAAAAAGAGGGGGAAGAAACCAAAGGTCTCTCCCCGGGTTATGGATATCCTTATCCGCCACGCCTGGCCAGGAAACGTCCGGGAACTGGAGAATGTGGTTGAAAGAATGTTGACCCTGAGCGAGGGTGATCTGCTGCCTGAGCATCTACC
>JAUWWP010000195.1 GCA_030616835.1 Deltaproteobacteria bacterium
AAACTTTTGACAAAAAGATGGGAGGAGAAAACGGCTAAAAAAGGATAGCCGGGGCTTTCGAGCCCCGGGATTTAGTCTTTATACGGATCGCCTTAGCGGGGCTGGAAAGCCCCGCCTATCCACTATTTAGCTTGCTAAGGTCAATATTAATAATTTAGACTGGCTGGCTCTCTCACAAAAAACCAGATCCAGTTAACTTTACACTACCCTAAATGATATTAAGAAACGGATTGAAAAAGCCAGATACGAATCCTTGAAAACAGTCAATCGTCAACTGGTTGGACTCAACTGGGAAATTGGGGAAAGAATTGTTCAGAGACAGGAACAACTAAGATGGGGTAAGAGTGTGGTGGAACGACTTTCTATTGACCTGAGGATGGCTTTCCCCGATATGAAGGGATTATCAGTTCAGAATCTTTGGTATATGCGTCAGTTTTATTTAACTTATAGGAGTTTTCCAAAACTCCAACCACTGGTTGGAGAAATTGGTTGGGCTACTAAATTGTATTGCTGTGAGAAGGATCAATGAAGGAGAGGATCAGGCTAAAGAAAAGCAAGGGGCTGGGAGGGGAGATCCGGGTTCCCGGGGATAAGTCTATTTCCCATCGGGCCGCTATTCTGGGATCCATCGCGGAGGGAACAACCAGGATAAAGGGCTTTGCTGATGGGGATGACTGTAGCCGTACCCTGAAAGCATTTCGTCAAATGGGGGTGCGAATAGAAAGGAAGAGAGGGGAGAGCGCGGCAGTAGAGATTTATGGCCGGGGCTTGCACTCTTTAAGGGAGCCCGAGAGGATAATTGATGTTGGCAATTCCGGCACCACTATCCGGCTGTTGACGGGACTACTCAGTGCTCAGCCATTTTTTTCAGTGCTGAGCGGAGATAGCTCGGTGCGCAATCGTCCGATGAAAAGGGTAGTGGAACCACTCAGGAATATGGGTGCCCGGATCCAGGGAAGGGAAGAGGGCAACAAAGCACCCCTGGCTATTCAGGGAAGCTCACTGATGGGCATAAGCTACGGCTCTCCTATTCCCAGTGCCCAGGTGAAATCGGCCATTCTGCTCGCCGGGCTTTATGCTCAGGGCTCAACTGAGGTAAGGGAGCCTTTTCCTTCGAGAGATCATACTGAACGAATGCTTGGCCTTTTGGGGGCAAGGATCGAAGCAGGGAAGGGATCAGCAAAGATTGTCCAGAGGGAAGGACTTAGAGCCCAGGAGATAGATATTCCCGGAGACCTTTCCTCGGCTGCCTTTTTCCTGGTAGCCGGGCTGATCAGTAAGGATTCGGAGATTACCATCAATGAGGTAGGAGTAAACCCTACCCGCAAGGGAATCATCGAGATCTTGGAGCGAATGGGGGGGAATCTGCGGTTGGATAATCTTCAGGAGAACTCGGGTGAGCCTCGAGCCGACATTACGGTGCGATCCAGCAGACTCAAGGGAGTGATGATCGATGGTGAATTTGTTGTCCGGAGCATTGATGAGCTTCCCATCCTCTGCGGGGCAGCAGCAGTGGCTGAGGGAGAGACTATTATTCAGGGGGCCGGGGAACTTCGGGTGAAGGAGACGGATCGTCTCCGGGCAATGGCGGTGGAGCTCAGGAAATTCGGAGTGGAGGTGGAAGAGTATCCTGAGGGGATGCGGATTGTCGGAAGAGAGAGGCTGAAAGGCTCCACCTGCTTAAGCTACGGCGATCATCGGGTGGCAATGGCTCTGGCCGTCCTGGGGTTAGTGGCAGAGGGGGAGACAGTAGTTGAGGATACCGGCTGCATTAAGAGCTCTTTTCCCGGGTTTCTGGAGGTATTGGGAAGCATATCAAATGTCAAATGCCAAAGCTCAAAGTTCAAATGAAATCCAAAGTCCAAATGACAAAATATATGAATAAATCCTAAGCACTAAGCACCAAATCCTAAATAATATTAAATGACCAATCCGCCTAAGGCGGATCAAAATACAAAACCCTGTCCTGTTTATCCTGAGCAAAGCCGAAGGAAGCTCGTCGAAGGGATTACGATCTTAAGAGACAAAATAGTTTTGAATTTGGCTAATTTGAATTTAGGATTTGTTTAGAGTTTAGAGTTTAGGATTTAGGATTTCTCAGTTGATGTTTGGGTTTAATCCCGCGTGCACGCAGGGCAATCCATGATGGGGCAGATGGATAGGCTAATTATCGCCATTGATGGTCCCTCGGGCTCAGGAAAGAGCACCTTAGCCAGGTTACTGTCAGAAAGATTAGGCTATCTTTATCTCGACACCGGAGCAATGTATCGGGCTGCGGCACTTGGGGCCAGAAAGGCAGGGATTGACATTGATGATAACCAGGCGCTTGCTAAGTTTTGCTCCGAGCTGGATATTTGCTTTATGGTTGAGGAGGGAGCGGTTAAAACCCTGCTTAAGGGAGAGGATGTTTCGGAGGAGATTCGGGAGCCAGAGATGGGAATGTTAGCCTCGGCAATCTCGGCCAGGCCGCCGGTCAGAGAGAAGATGGTGGAGCTCCAGCGGAGGATGGGAGAGAGGGGAGGAGTGGTTCTGGAGGGAAGGGATATCGGGACAGTAGTGTTCCCCCGGGCGGATCTAAAGTTCTATCTTGATGCATCCCTCGCGGAGAGGGCTCAAAGGAGGGGTAAGGAATTAAGCGAGAAGGGAAAGAAGGTGGAGCTGAAGGAGGTCATGGAGGAGATAAAGGAAAGGGATCATAAAGACCGTTCCCGCGACCTGGCCCCTCTGAAAAAGGCAGATGAAGCAATTGTTATTGATTCTACTGACAAAGGGATTCAGGAAGTTTTGGAGGAGATGCTGGGGTACCTTATTCAAAAATGAAAAATGCAAAATGAAAAATGCAAAATGAAAATTAGATGCTTTCCCTTCCTGCCTTAGGCGGACTTAGGGTCAGAATGACATTTTGCAATTTGCATTTTGCAATTTGCAATTTCTTATGCAGATACTGTTGGCGAAATCAGCGGGTTTTTGCTTTGGGGTCAAGCGAGCTATTAATCTGGCCTTTAACACGGCAAAGAAAAGGGGCAAGGTATTCTGCCTGGGCCCGATCATCCATAATCCTCAGGTGGTGGAAAAGCTTAAGCTCTCCGGGGTTCAGGAAAAGGAAAGCCTGGAGGAAATTGAAGAAGGCACGGTGATCCTTCGATCCCACGGAGTCAGCCCGGAGGTGATGGAGAAGGCCAGGAGACAGGGACTGAAGATAGTTGATGCTACCTGTCCCTTCGTTATGAGGTCCCAAAAGTTTGTTCGCCGCCTTACCGAGGAGGGATACTTTATTTTGATCGTGGGAGATCGAAAGCATCCGGAGGTCCAGGGGATCATGGGTCAGGCAAAGGGGAAGGTTTTAGTAATCGATTCCCCGGAGGGACTGAAGGGGCTAAAACGGAGTGAACGGATAGGAGTGGTAACCCAAACTACCCAGACGCTGGCGAACCTGAAAGAGATTGTGGCTCAAGTCCTGGAGAGAGCTCTGGAGGTACGCGTCTTAAATTCCATCTGCAGCGCTACTGCCCAGCGTCAGTTGGAATCCAGGGAGTTGGCGGGAAAGGTAGACTGTGTGTTGGTTGTCGGGGGGTATAATAGCTCAAATACCAACAAGTTAGCTGAGATCTGCCAGAAGGTAAATCCCCATACCTATCATATCGAAGAGGCCGGGGAGCTGAATCCTTCCTGGTTTAAAGGAGCGAAAAGGGTAGGACTAACCGGAGGGGCTTCTACTCCCAACTGGTTGATTGACCAGGTCATTAAAAAGGTGCGAGACTTTGAAAAGAATAGGGCAAAGGCTTGATATTTAGTTTGGATTATGCTATATTGTTAAAATTATTGGCAAAGGAGGAGGGTTATTTAATGGAGAATGACGCAAAAGTTCCTGAAGCAGACGAGCAGAGGGAAGATCTTGCCGGGGAGGCAGTCACGGAAGAGGATCCAGAAGAGATTCAGCGTTTGTATGAAGAGAGCCTGAAGGATATTAAAGAGGGGGAGCTCATAAAGGGGAAGGTTATTCAAGTTGATAAGGATTTTGTGGTGGTGGATATTGGATATAAATCTGAAGGACATATTCCCATAACCGAGTTTGGCAATGAGCAACAAAATTTAAGGGTAGGGGATGAGGTAGAGGTGCTTCTGGAGAGGAAGGAGGATGAAGGTGGCTCAATCGTCCTTTCCAAGGACAAGGCTGATAAGATGAAGGTCTGGGATAGGATCAGTAAGGCGAGTGATGGGGAGGCGGTGGTAGAGGGTAGGGTTATCTCCCGGGTTAAGGGAGGTCTTTCAGTGGATATTGGAGTAAGCGCCTTTTTGCCCGGATCCCAGGTAGACATCCGCCCAATAAGGGATCTGGGAAGCCTCATTGGTAAGAGTTTCAAGTTTAAGGTGCTCAAATTCAATAAAACCCGGGGCAATATTGTGCTCTCCCGGCGAGCTCTTCTGGAGGTAGAGAGAGAAAGGTTAAAGGAACAAACCCTTAAAACCATGGAAGAAGGTCAGGTATTGAAGGGGATTGTCAAGAATGTCACCGAATATGGGGCCTTCATTGACCTGGGAGGGATTGATGGCTTGCTGCATATTACCGATATGTCCTGGGGAAGGGTGAGCGACCCTTTGGAGATCCTGGCGGTGGGAGATACAGTTGAGGTGAAAGTGCTGAAGTATGATCCGGAAAAAGAAAGGGTTTCCCTGGGGCTAAAACAGCTTACCCCAGATCCCTGGACTCAGGCATTAGAAAACTATTCTATTGGCTCCCGAGTTAAAGGCCGGGTGGTAAGTCTAACTGATTACGGTGCCTTTGTTGAGTTGGAGAAGGGAATTGAGGGATTGATTCACATCTATGAGATGTCCTGGACCCGAAAGATTAAGCATCCATCAAGGTTATTGTCGATCGGGGATATGGTAGAGGTAATGGTGCTGGATGTAGATCAAGAGAGCAAACGCATTTCTTTAGGGCTGAAGCAGATGGAACCTAATCCCTGGGATTTTATCGAGGAGAAATATCCGGTTGGTACCGGGATTGAGGGAAAAATAAGGAACATTACTGATTTCGGAATATTCATTGAGGTAGAGCAGGGAATTGATGGACTAGTTCATATCTCTGATCTCTCCTGGACTCAACACATAAAACACCCTTCAGAGGTTTACAATAAAGGTCAGATGCTAAAGACGGTGGTTCTGAATATCGATAAGGAGAATCAGAGACTGTCCTTGGGGGTAAAGCAGTTAGCCCCCGATCCCTGGCAAAGTGCTGAGCAGGAATATGAAGTGGGAAAGGCAGTCAAGGGGAAAGTCACCAGCATTACTGATTTTGGAATCTTCGTGAAGTTAGAAGAGGGTATCGAGGGATTGGTACATGTTTCTGAGCTTAGCCAGGGGAAAAGGGTGACTGCATCAGAAAAAGGGGTGGAAGTGGGAGATACAATCGAGGCAGAGGTGCTAAAAGTCGATTCTAAAGAAAAGAGAATTGCCCTGAGTATCCGGGCACTGGAGGCCACCAGGGAGAAGGCAGAGGTCAAGGAATTTATCGACAGGCAAGGGAAGGCAGTTTCGAGTTTAGGAGATCTCTTGGCTCGAGAGCTTCCTGAAAGAGATTCTTCTGAAACTACCCCCGGGGAGGAAGCCCAGCAGGAAGTAAAAGAGGAGGAAACTCAGCAGGAAGTAAAAGAGGAGGAAACTCAGCAGGAAGTAAAAGAGGAGGAAACTCAGCAGGAAGTAAAAGAGGAGGAAGCCCAGCAGGAAGTAAAAGAGGAGGAAACTCAGCAGGAAGTAAAAGAGGAGGAAGCCCAGCAGGAAGTAAAAGAGGAGGAA